>JACQEZ010000009.1 GCA_016200325.1 Candidatus Manganitrophaceae bacterium | reverse complement strand
CAAATCAGGTCACCTGTCGAAGTACCATCCGCGGTGCTCTTCCGCGCGTGGTACAAGTTGTGACCGTAAGGGGGGAGCGGGGGGGATCTCCCCCCGGCTGCACGGGGAGGCCGGAGGGGGCCGGGCAGTCGGCCCCCACGGTGGGGGGTGGGGTAAAACCCCACGACCTTAAGGCAGTCAGGTCAAGAGCAGCGCTTCATTCCAATGCCCTTGCCCCAATGAACAGAGATCAAATTTTCTTCTGCCCGCTTCAATATTACGTCTGATAGAAAGAACCCAGAGAGAAAGAACCCCAAGCCGCGACGCGCAAGCCTCTCTCGCTGGGCCTCTCATTAGGAGAGGGTCCTAACATTGCTGGAGGGTTTCGAGGACGATTTGGGCGGCTTGGGCCATTTCATCGATGGCGAGCCACTCTTTGACCGTGTGGATGTCGTGCATGCCGGTGCCGAGGTTGGCGACGGCGATTCCTTTTTTGTTGAAGACGTTCGCGTCGCATCCGCCGCCGGTCGCCTTCGTCTGGACCGAATAGGAGAGGGCCTGGGCGGCGCGTTTCACCGCCTGAACGATCGGGGCGCTCTCGGGGACGTTCATCCGGTCGTAGTCGCGCCAGACCGCCGCTTCGACCCGTCCGGTGATCCGCTTCCCTTCCAAGTCGATAAAAAACTTCTCGGCCGCTTTCTGGAAACAGTCGCGCATATGTCCGGTCTGCGCTTCGAGCTTCTCTTCGCTGTGGCTTCGCGACTCCCCTTTAATATAGACGTAGTTCGGGATGATGTTGGTCGCCGCGCCTCCCTGGATGATCCCGATATTCGCCGTCGTCTCCGGATCGATCCGGCCGAGCTTCATCCGGCTGATCGCCTCGGCGGCGATCTGAACGGCCGAGACCCCCCGCTCCGGGCAGACGCCGGCATGGGCTTCAAGCCCATGGACTTTAAACTCCAGGCGGTCGGAGGAGGGAGATTGGGTGAAGAGGATGTTGACGTTGTCGCAGTCGAGGACCAGCCCGTCGCGCGCTTTCAGCTGCGCGAAGTCGAGGTGCTTCGCGCCGAGCAGGCCGAATTCTTCGCAGATGGTAAAGGCGATTTCGATCTCGCCATGGGGCCGCTGCTGCTCTTGAAGGGTACGGAGGACCTCCATGATGATCGAGATTCCCGACTTGTCGTCGCCGCCGAGGATCGTCGTTCCGTCGCTCCGGATTTTTCTCCCGTCGATCCGCGGCTTGATCCCTTCGCCGGGGACGACGGTATCCATGTGCGCCGACAGAAGCAGCGGCCGACGCGACCGGTCGGTGGCAGGAAGCCGGGCGATCAGGTTGCCGATCTCGCCGCCGACCGCTTTGTCGGCGTCGTCGAACGTTACCTTCGCCCCGAGCGCTTCGAGCTCTTTTTGGAGGACGAGCGCCACCGCCTTCTCCTTCTTGGAGAGGCTGTCGATCTGAACGAGCTTCATGAAGTGGTCGGTCATTCGTTCGGTATTCAGCATGGGAACCTCGCGTCAGAGAATCTTCCGTCTGCTTCGTTTCGTTTCATCCCGTCCTTAAATATTTGTCGAAGAAGGCGAGGGTCTTCTTCCAAGCATCTTTCGCCGCCTGGGGATGGTAGACCTCCCGGCGGGCGTCGTTAAAGAACGCGTGGGGTGCGTTGGGGTAAGTTTTGACCGCGCCCGCTTTTTTAAACTTCTTCAGGGTCTCTTTTAAACGCTGAACATCCTGCTTTTGGATCCAGCCGTCTTCTTCGCCGTGGAAATAGAGAAGCGGGACAGCCAGTTTTTCAATCTCCGAGTCGGGAGGGATCTCGCCATAAAAGGCGACCGCGCATTGAACCTCCGACGTCCGGCTGGCGAGCTGGAGCGCATAAGCGCCGCCGACAGAGAAGCCGACGAGGCCGACTCTCTCCGGCGCCACCTCCGGCGCTCCCTTGAGGAAACGGAGCGCCCCGAGCAGGTCGGCGAGGGTTTGATCCGCGTCGAGGGCATCGGCCAGCTTGGCCGCCTCCGCCCCATTTTGGGTGACGACATGGCCGAGCCGGGAGTAAAGATCGGGGGCGAGCACGACCAGGTTCTCCTTGGCGAGCCGTTGGGCGACCCCTTTGATCTGATCGTTCAGCCCCCACCACTCCTGGATCAGAATCAGCCCCGGATAGCGGCCGGGAGGCTTGGGACGGCAGAGAAAGGCCGACAGCGCTTTCCCTTCCACCTCATATTCCACCATCGTGGAGTTAAGGTCGTCGTCGGTCAAGATCTCGGTTACCATGATCGGCTCCTTGCGGTTGGGCGTTGCTGCGGTTGCTTCGGGAGATCCTTCCTGGATTCTCCCTGGAACGGTGCGGGGGCGATGCGTCTCGTCAATGTGATTCGCTCGGTGATTCGCTCGGCGATTCGTTCGTCGATTCGTTCGTCGAATCGCCTGAATCGCTCTCGCGCGATTGGAGATGTTCCAGAACGAGCCGGAGGACCTGATCGGGGGAGAGGCGGCTCAAGGCGCGGTGTCCTTCGTCGTCGACATATTTCAGCGCCGAGGTCATCGACTGGCCGGGATAGCCGCCGGTCATCCATTTTCCGACCCGGAGACCTTCGTGCCGGTTGAGGTGCTCGGCGAGCCGCTCCATCGGGATCGGCTGAATCGGAGGGCGGGTGACCGTGTCGGCCCAGGCGTAATAGCGGTATTCGAGCTCATAGCCGAATCCTCCCTCTTCCCGCTCCCGGTCTTCAATGACGAGGAAGAGGTTTCCCTGACAATGGTGATCGATCGCCTGCCGGGCCGGCCGCTGCTCGTCGATGATGACGGAGAGCCCTTCCGGCTCATGCTCTTCGACGCCGATGGTTCCTTTTTCAAACAGCTCCATCGATTGGACGATACTGTCGTACGATTCCCGCCAAAGCCCCCGGTACTCGTCTTTTCGACGAAAGAGATCGGGGAGCATCGGAAGAATCATTTTATAAAGAAAGGTCTCCTTCGGCCCGGTGTACGCTTCCCGCTGGCTGTACAGGGGGCTCTCCTTCGAGCCGGCGAGCGCCTCGATTAAGAGATTCATCTGGACCCCCTCTTCCGAGGAGAAGGAGGCGAAGTCGCCCGCTTCGGCGGCGGCGATCAGCCGGCCCGCCATCGGCTCGGCCTTTTTCGGATTGAGCAGCGCCCAGACGGAGAGGAGCCCGTCGGTGTCGAAGTGGTTATTGGTAATAATGCTCACCTGCGGAAAAAACTGCTTCGGGTTCGGATGGGCCAGATAGCGAAGGACGATTTCAGTCGAGGTATCGGCCTTCAGGGGAGGGGGCGTCTGGTTCCCCTTCCAGTGGCTGAGGTGATGGCTTTGGGGGACCAGTCCGTCGACCGAAATCTTGGGAACCCCTTTCATTGCTTCTTCGTAAAAATAAAAAACCATAGTCCTTAATGAGGTGGTGTCTGGCCGCTGTTCGAGAATCCGGTGGTAAGGGAGTGGCGCACCCGCTGTTCGACCGGCTGTCTGCCTACCATAAAACAATCGGTTTACTATATCAAAATTCGTTCAATATTTCAAAACCTCTTGCCAGGGGAAAAAGGGGCGTGTTATCCTGAGGTCCACGCCGGGGAGAAGGGTCTCGCCGCGGAAAAGAATTTCGGAGCCGAAATGATCCATCCTTTTCAAGAAAAGGTTCCCAAGCTCTCCTTGGGCGTTTTTATCGAAGCGTCGGCGCAGGTGATCGGCGACGTCGAGATCGGGGAGTATGGCTCGATCTGGTTCGGCAGCGTGGTCCGCGGTGATGTGAATTACATCCGGATCGGCGCGCGAACGAATATTCAAGATCTCTCCGTCCTCCATGTGACCCGGCGGACCCATCCGCTGATCATCGGGAACGAGGTGACGGTGGGACATCGGGTCACGCTGCACGGCTGTACGGTGCGGGACCGGGTGCTGGTCGGGATGGGGGCGATTCTGCTCGACGGCGCCGAGATCGGTGAAGGGTCGATTGTCGGGGCCGGCGCGCTGGTGACCGAGGGGGTGAAGATCCCGCCCGGTTCGCTGGCGGTCGGAATGCCGGCCCGGGTCAAGCGTCCGCTCACCGCGGAGGAGAGCGCATTTCTCGCCCAGTCGGCGCGGAACTATGTCGATCTGGCGCAGGTTTATTTGAAGTCAAACCAGACCTAAAGTAACTCTTTATAGAGATAAAAGGGAGATGGGGATGCGGGGGCTTTTAATCCGTTGGCTGATCAATGCAGTTGGATTGATCCTGATTTCCTATACGATCCGGGGAATCGAGGTCGATGGGATCGGTCCCGCGCTGGTGGCGGCGGCGGTTCTCGGGATCATCAATGCCGTCATCCGGCCGATCCTTCTGATCTTGACCCTTCCGATTAATATCCTCACCCTCGGCCTCTTTACCTTCATTATCAACGGGGCGATGTTCGCGCTGACCGCCAAGGTGGTCAACGGCTTTGTCGTCTCCAGCTTCTGGTCGGCGGTCCTCGGAGCGCTGCTCCTCTCCATTCTCAGCGGCCTCCTCTCTTTCATCATCGCCGACGCGGGCCGTCCGAATTCAGCTTATTAATCAGTTTCGGCAAAAAAAGGCGGGCCGGATTTTCCGGCCCGCCGGGACACCGCCGCATCGCTCGGGGAAAGTCGATTGTGGGGGGAATCGCCTTTCGGGGATGGATGAACGATGCGGCAGCACCACTAGGCTGCTTCGCTTTTCGATACTCCTTCTTCGCCGGTGGAGGAGATGTCCCTCGCGCCGCTTTGCTTGAAGATCTCTTTCGCCCGGCTGACCTGATCCGAATCGTCACAATGGACCGAAACGAGGATGCCTCCTTCTTTGACCTTGGCTTCGTACTGTTTCGCCTCGTATTCGGGGATGCCGAGACCGATCAACCCACCGGCGACACCGCCGGCGGTCGCACCGATGGCGGCTCCGCCGAGCGCCGCTAAAATCGGACCGGCTGCAATGAACGGGCCGACCCCCGGGATGGCGAGCGAGCCGATGCCGACGAGCCATCCGGCGATGCCGCCCAGCACCCCGCCGGTGGTCGCGCCGGTGGCCACCCCTTCGGGCGCCTTGGTCGCTTTTTCATGGATAAAGTCGCGCATCCCCTCTTTGTCGGGGGTTAAGACCGAGATATCGGTCGGAAGAAATCCCGCATAGCGAAGACGGTCAAGACAGTCTTCCGCCTGGAAGGGATTGTCAAATATGCCGATGACTGCTCTTTTTGCCATTCGTTTTCTCCTTTATCGGGTGACAGCGCCCTTGACTTCAAGCTCGTTTTGGACCTTGCCGGCCCCGGCGATCTGTTCCGCTTTTTTAGAAATATTATTCTTCTCCTCGGGGCTGTTCACCGGTCCGCGAAGGGTGACTTTTCCCTCCTGCGTGATAATTTTCACATTCTTTGCGAGCACCGATAAGGAATCATCCGACGTAATCTCTTTCCGAATTTTTCGCGTCAGCTCTACATCTCCCGGATCGTTGCTCTGCTTCTCCGCCGTCTTGGCGGAGGGGTGCTCATCCCGCGTGTTGATTTTGCTGTTGTCGGGCGCGACCGCAGGAGGGCTTCCTCCCTGCTCGTCGTGCGTCCCGGCGGCATAGGCGATCCCGCCGGCGAACAAAAATATTGCAACCATTGAGACAAATCGTTTCATTTTATCTCCCCCTCCATTAGGATGAGCGGAACGGTTTAACGAGGACATTCCCGATCTGCTCGGCCTTCTGGCTGATGACTTGGACCCCCTGCTCAATGGCCTTCGCACCTTGGCGGAGCATCTTTTTAGCCGCAGGGGTCACCTTCTTAAGCCGCGATGTGGTCCGCTTTGCATTGATCTTCGGACGCGATTTCTTTAAGGCCGGCGACCGCTTTGCACTTTTCTCTGAAGCCGACCGATTGTTTTTTCGTGGCATGGTGTCCTCCTTCATGTTTCAACGGTTCAATGTTTCTCCATCCCTTGCCCCTGTAGAAAAGTTTGCAAGTCCCGGACCCGCCGGAGTGAAAGTAATCAGGGCTACAGAAGACGACCGAAGAGAATTTCCATCGCGCGCGTTGAGAGGGTGTATATATTTTTCCCAGAAAGAGCTGTTACATTTCCTATTGAGATAGAACCGTTCTGCCGTTGAGGTCAAGGAGGCGCGATTTGGGAAAAAAAGGAACAATCCGGCTGTGTCATGAGCCGATCCGCAGCCACATGAATTGCTTAAATCATCTATGTTATAATGAGCTATCCAAAAAACAGGCTCCTTCCCGCACCGCTTTCTATTATTACGGAGGCCGCTTCATGGCTCAGAAAAAGGAATTCCCTGGCTGGATTCTCTTCATGATCCTCTTTATGATTACCGTCCTTCCCTTCTTTTTTTTCTCCCCTCAGAACCATCAAACCTCCTATAGCGATTTTAAGCGGCTTCTCCGTGAGGGAAAGGTGAAGGAGGTGGTGATCTCCCGAGAGACGATTCAGGGGACCAAAACCGAATCGACCGGGCCGGAGGCCGGGAAAGAAGAGCCGTTCAGCACCGTCCGCGTCGACGATCCGAATCTGATCTCCGAGCTGCAAGCAAAGAATATCCGCTATACCGGCGAGATACAGAATCATTGGCTGAAAGATCTGGTCCTCTTCTGGGTCTTGCCTGCGATGGTGATCTTTTTTATCTGGAGTCTTTTTGCCCGGAGAATGTCGGGCGGCGGCGGACAGGGCTTCATGGCCTTCGGCCGCGCCCGTGCGAAGGTCTTCGCCGAAAAAGAGGTTCAGGTGAGCTTCAATGACGTGGCGGGCGCCGACGAGCCGAAAGAGGAGCTGATGGAGATCGTCGAGTTTTTGCGCCAGCCGAAGAAGTTCCAGCGGCTCGGCGGACGGATTCCGAAGGGGGTCTTGCTCGTCGGACCGCCCGGCACCGGCAAGACGCTGTTGGCGCGCGCGGTGGCGGGCGAGGCGCGGGTCCCCTTCTTCTCGATGAGCGGATCGGAGTTCGTCGAGATGTTCGTCGGGGTCGGCGCGGCGCGGGTGCGCGACCTCTTTGCGCAGGCGCAGGAGAAGGCCCCCTGCATCATTTTTATCGACGAGCTCGACGCGCTCGGCCGGGCGCGCGGGCTGGGCATGCTCGGCGGCGGGCATGCGGAGCAAGATCAAACCCTCAATCAGCTTCTCGTCGAGATGGATGGATTCGATCCCCGAAAGGGGGTGATCATCATGGCGGCGACCAACCGTCCGGAAATTCTGGATCCCGCCCTGTTGCGGCCCGGCCGTTTCGACCGCCAAGTCCTCGTCGATCGTCCCGACGTCCGCGAGCGGGAGGAGATCCTCCACCTTCATACCAAGAGTGTGAAGCTCGATCCGAAGGTCGATATTAAGCTGCTTGCGGCCCGCACGCCGGGGTTCGTCGGGGCCGATCTCGCGAACGTCGTCAATGAGGCGGCGTTGCTCGCCGCGAGAAAAAACAAAGACCAGGTGGAGATGGAAGATTTCGAAGAGGCGATCAACCGGGTGACGACCGGGCTCGAAAAGAAAAAGCGGGTGATGAGCAAGAAGGAAAAAGAGTTCGTCTCCTACCATGAGTCGGGACATGCGCTGGTCGCCGAGCTGGTCCCGAACGCCGATCCGGTCCACCGGATCTCGATCATCCCGCGGGGGATTGCCGCCCTCGGCTATACGCTTCAGCTCCCGACGGAGGACCGCTATCTGATGACCAAAAGCGAGCTGCAAGACCGCCTCGCGGTCTTATTGGGAGGGCGGGTCGCCGAAGAGATTATCTTCGGCGAGATCTCGACCGGCGCGCAGAACGATCTGACGCGGGCCACCGATATCGCCCGGAGCATGGTCCGGGAGTTCGGGATGAGCGAGAAGCTGGGGCTCGTCTCCTTTGAACGGTCGGGTGGACGGATGCCGGGCGACGGCGTTCCCCCCGGCGCGAAGGACTACAGCGAGGACCTGGCGAAGGCGATCGATGAAGAGGTGAAGGAGATCATCGACAAGACCCACGTCCGCGTCCGCTCCTTGCTTCAGAAACACCGGGAGACGCTGAAAGTGCTGGCCAAACTTCTTCTGGAAAAAGAGGTCGTCGAAGGGGAGACCCTTCGAAAAATCGTCCATGGAGACAGCCGCCCCCGGAAGGGGGAGCCGCGGCACGAAGTCGATCTCCACTTTCCGGAGGAGCCGCGGCGGGCCGTCGGAGAATAAGGGGAGAGAATGGATCCGCATCGGATGGAAGCGCTCCTCCGGGAGCTCCTCGCGGGAGCGCGGGCGCTCCATCAAGCCTATGTCGATTATCTCCCGCTGCTCCGTCCCCTCCTCCTGCGGGAGAAGCTGCAGCCCGGGGTCGGAGAGAGCTGGAAGGAGATCGAGGCGCTCGAAGGGGCGCTGCAGCGGAGGGGGATGGCGCCGGATCGGACCCTGCCTTCTCCGCGGGAGATTCCGAAGAAAGCCGGGAGCCATGCGCTGCTCGATCTCTTTTTTCAGACCGAGGAGTGGCTCTACTACCGCTACCGCGACGGACTGAAGGAGATAGATGAGAGAGAAGAGGGGCCGCTCCGCGCCCTTCTGCAGTCGCATCTGAACGATCACAAGCGACGCATCTCGGTCATTCAATATCTCTATGCAGACTTTTTATATTATTGAGCGGGCCGATCTACGCCGCTCTTTGCCGCTCTTTTTGACAAACCATCCCGTCGAGACTAAAATTCGCTCATGCCTGTGGGAAATGTTGCTGTTCCAATCATCATTCGGGGTCACACGCTGCTCTGTCTCCAAGGTTTCCGCGGGGAGGGATACAACGCCGCCTTTATTGAGGTGATGGCGGGTGCACACCGGGAGCTCGCCGCCTTTCCCGAAACGCCGGTGCAGGTGGTCGCAAGAGCCGATCTCTTCTGCCGTGCCTGTCCGAATCTCGCCTCCGACGGCTGCCGTCTGAAAGGGGAGGGGTTTGAGGGGGCGATGCAGCGCCAAGATCGGGCGGTGATGGCGCGATTGCGGATCGCGGAAGGGGAGGTTCTCCCTTGGCGCGAGATTCTCCTTCGGATCTCCCGGCAGGTGAGCGGGGAAGATCTCGACGCGATCTGCGGCGCCTGTCCCTGGCTGCCGCTCGGCTATTGCCGCGAGGGGATCAACGCTTTAAACGTCGTTCCGCACAACTGAGGAGAGGATGAAAAAAGCAGTGGTTCTCTTGGCGCCCGGATTCGAGGAGATCGAGGCGGTCACCGTCGTCGACCTTCTGCGGCGGGCCGGCATCGAGGTGACGGTCGCCGGAACGGTCGAGGGCCCGATCGAAGGGGCGCGCAAGGTGAGGCTCCTCGCCGATCTCTCGATTGAGAAGGTCTCCGGGAGCGATTATGACATGGTGATCCTCCCCGGCGGCCAGCCGGGGACGAACAACCTGGCCGCCGATGCGCGGGTGAAGCGGATTTTGGAGGAGGCGCAGGGCGATCGGAAATATATCTCGGCGATCTGTGCCGCCCCGTCGCTCCTCGCCTCCGCCGGATACCTCACCGGGAAGAGGGCGACGAGCCATCCGTCCGTTCGGACGAAAATGGAGGGGGTCGACTACTCCGAGGCGCGGGTGGTGGTCGATGGAAGGTGGGTGACGAGCCGCGCTCCCGGCACCGCGATGGAATTTGCCTTTGCCCTGATTCGGATTTTGGTCGGGGAGGAGAAGGTGAAAGAGGTCAATCAAGGGGTGATGGCAGCGATTTCATCAGAATAAAACTGCGTCGACGGCGCGCATCGAAAGAGGATCGGATGTTCGTAGAGGCCTATGTGGCGAAGGTCCTGAGTGAGTATCTGGAGATGATGCAGCCGGTCATCCTGATTTTTCACCTCGCCTATCTGGTTCTGGTCAATCGCCTGGTTCTCTTCGGAAATGAATTCCGCACCCGCTTCGAGCTGTTCGTCACCCTCCACTATATAATGTTCCTTTTTTTCCCGTCGGGTTATCTCTGGGTGCAGCTCAGCAAGTTGGGCCCCGCGGCCTTCGCCCGGACCATCGATAACGGCATTCCGCTCTGGCTCCCCGGCCCGAGCTTCGCCCTCTCCGGCGTTCAGTTTATCCTGACGATGTTTCTCAGCTTCCTCTGGTTCTCTGAGGCGCGCGCCCCGCAGAACGACTATGACTTCCGCAAAATCCGCTGGTGGAGCTATGCGGTGGTCCCGGTGATCCTTTGGGGATTCGTCTATCCGTTTCAGCAGACGGCGGAGCCGGGGCGATTCATCTTCCTCGGATTCTCGGGGCTCTGGAGCTCGCCGTTCGGCGTCTTGCTCACCCCGACCTCGACCTTCCTCTTGGGATTGTTGACCCTCATCTATCCTCGCGTCAACTTCCGCCTTTTTATCGGAAGCGCATCGGCGCTGCTCCTCATCGCGCTGATGGCGGCCCGGAGCTCCCCCTTTGATTGGCCGCTGGTCGTCCTGGCCGGATTGAATCTGATTCTGGGAATGGTGTATCTGCTGATGCGGCGGGCGAAGCGGCAGCCGACCGAAAATGCCGAAACGATTTCCGATCCCCATCCCGATCCGCGCCCTTGATTCATCGATTGAACTGTGGCACAATCTGCCGACGGTCGCGCCTACAAATCCTCTAGTCCGTTATCCCGGCGCGACCCCCTTCCTCTTCAAATGCCCCCGTAGCTCAGGTGGATAGAGCAGCGGTTTCCTAAACCGAAATAAAGCTCTTCCAACGATCATCATAAATACTTGTAAAACGAATAAAGTTTAGATTTTATAAAGAGTTGTGGCGTTTCCTCAAGTTGGCCCCAGTTGGGTAGAGTTGGGTCAAGATTGGTTGAGATGGTTACAAAATGGTTACAGTCCAAAAGAGAAAGTTTCATATTAATATCCCCAGTGATAAAGGCATCAGTGTCTTGATACCCAATTAATCCCTTCTGGATATCCCCACTCATTTGAAGTGGAAGCGTGGAGTCCGATTTTTGGTCTGAAGACTTCAAGTCGGAATTCTGATAATACTAAAAAGGTATTAAAATCCTGATTATTGCCGGTAAGATCCATTACCGGCAATAAGAAGTATTGACCCTAAGGGCCCCGGAAGCGTATTTTAGGGCAAGAATTCGAGCTCAAATCCTGGGTCCCAACCGATGAAACAGGACACAAACGGCTCAATCGAATCAAAGGTCGCAGCTGAGGGGCACGATCTGGAGGTGGAATCCCTCCGGAGTGGCCCCTTAAAGAAGTCGATCTCTGCACCTCCGTCTCACATTTGGATACTGGAAAAGGAGGGGGCGTTAGCGAAATCAACCATCGAGAGTTGCAAAAAGGTCCTCTCCTGGTTCGTGGCCGATTGGGAATGCCCCCGCCTAGATCCCCTTTTCATTCGACAGTACGCGCTTAAGTTCGAGCGTTTCCATAAGCTTTCCGTGGCGGCTACCCACGCGTCCTTCTTAGCCGCAACAACTGCATGTGGTTTCTAGCCAACACGAAAGATAGTGAGCTTGCCTCCGATTTGGAATTTCCTCTTGTTCTGGGGATATTTAACCACAAGGTGGCCCCGCGCCAATTTTTTTTAATTTTCTCTTTCCGGGTTGGGCCGCCAACATCGATTAGAGGAGTAGCCCCGGCGGCATTTAGCGACCGGGAAATGCTTGATGCCGCACTAAAGGGGGAAAAATGATTCGACCTCTTGTTAAGACTAAACGCGATGGAACGCTCTATGTTCGACCACCAGAAATCGAGACGGAGATCCATGCGGTTCTTAATCAAGACCTCAACCTGTTAGTCCGCCGTGCCGAAATTCGTGATTGGAAAGCTAGTGATTTTCTTTCCTCGGAGTGCCTAGTCCACCTAATTCGCGAGGCACTCCGCCGCGGTCACGAGGAGATGTATGACAAACTATTACCTCTACTTCTCGAGCGGTGTGCGATCACTCTGCGTTCCAAAGTAGATTGGAAAATTGCTACTGCGCCCCAATTATGCCAGGAAATAATTAGCGATTTTTCAGAACTCTTTGCTGCCGATAATTCGCCGCATGGCCTGAATGAGCTCGACTTCTTTGAAGTGCGATTCAACTTAGCATTTCAAACCTTCCGAATTACACGGGTTCGGCTAGAAATTGATCGTTTGAATAGAGAAAAAGCATTACCTGACCCAGAATTTCCTGATGATCCAATCGACGAAGAGGTCTTGAGGTGCCTTTCAGACCTTTACCTTGCCACGACTGATCCCGAGCAGGTAATTTTCCGGAAGCAGGTCTATGCTGCGATTATGGCATTACCACCGGACGAGCGCAGGGCGCTGATTCTCTGCTATTATCTTGGCTTCAAGGAAGAATCCGAGGATCCAAATGAAAGGACTGCCGCGACGATATGTGGCGTCACAGGTCGTACCATTCGAAATCGCTTGGTACGGGCGATTGCTAAGGTTTCTCGCCTGAAGGAGGCTCAATGAATACCAAAAGTAACAGAGACAATAGAGTTCTTTCCGATGCATTTTATGAGCTGTCACTAGCGCAACCTGTGCCCGATGCAGCGGTGCTCGACGAACTGGTCCGCCGTTATCCTGATTATGCTGCGGAGTTGACTGAGATGGCGATCGAGCTTGCGCTCGATGCGCTCGTCCACGATGAGACCGATGAAATTTCTTCGGCGACACCAGAGGAAGGGATTATGGTTTTAAAGGCGATGAGTCGCTTTCATAATCGGCTGTATGCTGTCAAAGCGGAACAACGTGGCTCAGAAAAGACAGTTACGAACAGGGAACCATTAAATCCATTTTCATCTTTGGACAGGGCCGGAATGCGCGCATTAGGCCAGCGTTTGCACGCAAACACGGTTTTTGTCTTAAAACTTCGCGACCGACTAATAGACGTCGAAACGATGACGGAGGGATTCAAAAGACGGGTCGCGGATGAGTTGAAGGTATCGCTCGATACTGTTGTTGCGCACTTCTCGGGTCAAGCGAGCCTCGCTGCGCCCGCACACTACAGAGCTGAACAAAAGCCCGTGACCGCTATTAAACAAACATTCGAGGAAGCCGTACGAAGCTCAGGATTTACGAAAGAGCAGCAGAGCTATTTACTATGCCTGTGAGGATTCTATGGATGCGTTTGAGCCAGTGCGCGTTGCTGCCTTACAATTGCACGCCGAGCTGCTTACTAAAGGTGCTGATTCTAACCAACTTATGGAATTAGTGCATATAGCGGTAAGGCATCTTGAGATCGAGTTGGCATGGCTTCCTGCCGGTGATCCAGCGTTGAAAGGAGCGCGTGCGCTATTTGATGAGCAGGCTGGTCTCATCTGTTGCGTTGATGAAGGTGACCCTGGGGTGCGGGCTTGCCTGGTCGCGCATGAACTTGGGCATGTTTGCGTTCATGCTGGTTCCGGCAAGTGCAGGATTGAGGACATCGACCCATCACGCTCGACAGAGGCTGCCCCGGTTGGACTGCAGCGTGTCGAAGATTACGGTGTCCGCGAACGCCGCGAGCTGCAGGCCAATGTTTTTGCGCGCGAACTCCTCCTGCCCCGAGACGTGGCGCGTCACCGGTATCTGGCCGGTGAAAACGCTTCCGCCATCGCTCAAGCGTTAAAACTGCCGAAAGACATTGTGCGCCAACAACTCTTGGATGCGTTGTTGCTTCCTCCCGCACCGCAGGAAGCGAGGCGAGTTCCGGAAAAGCAAGCGCGACCCGATCCTTCGCAGGATCGCGCCTCGGAGCATCGCGGCTCCGCTTTCCAACTCCAGGCCGGACCTGGTACGGGCAAGACCCGTACTCTTGTAAAGCGCGTGCTCTCCCTCCTTCGCGATGGGGTCGATCCGAATTCCATTCTTGTGCTGACCTTTTCGAACCGCGCCGCTGGAGAATTGTCAGAACGATTGACTGCTGTTGTACCGAACGAGGCGCCAAAGCTCTGGATCGGGACCTTTCACGCTTTCGGCCTTGATCTAATCCGCCGCTATCATGATAAGCTCGATTTACCACAGGACCCCCCTCTGTTTGACCGAAGTGACGCGATCGAAGTCTTGGAGGAAGTGCTCCCTACGCTGCCTCTCGTTCATTATCGCAACCTTTGGGACCCGGCGTTCGAGTTGCGCGACATCGTTGGCGCTATCTCGCGCGCCAAGGATGAGATGGCAGGCGCTGATCGTTACTACGTGCTGGCTCAAGCGATGCTGGATCGTGCGACCGACCCGGACAGCCAAGAGCAAGCTGCAAAAGCCCTCGAAGTTGCGCATGTCTATAAAATCTATCAGGACACGTTGCGTTCTCACCAGGCGGTGGATTTCGGCGACTTGATTATGCTTCCGACTCTCCTCTTGGAACGTGACGAAGCTGTGCGCACCTCGATCCGCCTCCGCCACCGCCACGTGCTCGTCGATGAATACCAAGATGTGAACCGTGCGAGCTCCCGCCTTTTGCGCGCTATCTCGGGCGATGGACGACGCCTCTGGGTCGTCGGGGATGCCCGCCAATCGATTTACCGTTTCCGCGGCGCCTCCTCGATCAATATGACTCGTTTCACGGAAGAATATCCGGACGCTGTCGTTGACCGTCTTACCGTGAATTACCGCTCTAGCAAGGAAATCATCGATGCCTTTGAGGCGGTTGCGCTCCATATAGGAGCTTCAGAAGGTATGCTTTCGCTTGAGCTCGATACGGAGGCCGGTTTCTCCGGAATTCATCCTCAACTCCGAATTACTGATACCCTGGACGACGAAGCGGCGGGCATTGCCGCCAGTATTCGCGAGTTGGAAACCAGGGGTGTTCGCCTTCGTGATCAGGCGGTGCTCTGCAGAACAAATTCACGCCTAAATGACATCGCCATGGCGCTGGAACTGTGCGGAATTCCGGTCCTTCACCTCGGCAGTCTGTTCGAACGGGACGAAGTCCGCGACCTGCTCACCTTGCTCACGTTAGCAATTGACCCATTCGGTGACGGGCTTGCCCGCGTCGGCGCCATGCCGCGCTATGATTTGCCGCTGCAGGACATCCAAACTGCTATCAGGCTCTTGCGCGAACTTCCCGGTACCGCTGTGGGCAAGATCCATGAAATTGCAAATGATTCAGCGCTCTCTCCGGAGGGCAAGCAGGGATTTTCCCTGCTTGCCGCTGATCTTGCAGGAATTCCGGCTGCGGCTTCCCCTTGGGAGTTTCTTGCGACCTACCTGCTCGACCGTACTGATCTACTTGCGCGCCTTGTTGTATTGGACGGTGTCTCCGACCGCATGCGCACGGTGGCTATTTGGCAATTCCTGAATTTTGTGCGGGATCGCAGCCCAATTGGAGCCGGCGCGCCGTTCCAACGCACCCTGGATCGGGTGCGTCAACTTGTGCTACTCGCTGAGGAACGTGACCTGCGCCAAATCCCGGCAGGCGCGCTACATATGGATGCGGTTCGCCTAATGACTGTCCACGGCAGCAAGGGCCTCGAATTCGAGGCGGTGCATGTACCCGGGCTGACCGTGGCGAGCTTCCCTTCTTCAAATAGAAGACAGGGCTGCCCACTGCCTGCGGGCCTGATTGAAGGGATGGAAAATCTCGATGGGTCGGAAGCGGCGTCTAGGGCTCAGACGATGGAAGAAGAGTGCCTGTTTTTTGTCGCACTATCGCGGGCGCGGAACCATCTCCACCTTTATTGTGCTCGCAAACAATCAAACGGAAACAATCGAAACCCGTCGCCATTCCTGGACTGGTTTTCGGAATCTCTTGTTACGAGAATTCTGCAACCGCCCAAACTGCCCTTGCCTCCCGATGCGTCACGGCCCAAGCCGATCCCCGTGACTTGGGGGAAGAATTGGAAGGTCACCGACTCGCTCTTGCGCAGTTATGAAAAGTGTCCGAGGCGGTTTTTCTACACGCATGTTCTCGGATTGGGCAGCGCGCGAAAGAAAACCGCGTTCGGCCAGACGCATGATTGTCTTTACGAGCTGATACGTTGGCTCGCCGGAGCGCGAAGTGAAGGCAGCGGAAGTCACGCCGAAGCCTCACTAGAGTTTGAACGACTGTGGCGAGCTAAGGGACCGGTCGATCATGCCTTTGCTGTGGATTACCGCCGGCTCGCCAACCGGCTGGTTGACGCGCTGGTCCGTTCTGGCGCAGGTCACCATTTTCGTCGCGCCGAGCCGCTTGCCATCGACTTTGCCGGAGGACGGGTCATCGTCCAACCCGACGAGACGAGAGAATTGCCAGACGGTACCGTCGTCCTGCGCCGAGTTCGCACTGGTTATAGACGTAAAGAAGAGTATGACGAACTCGAATATACGCTTTATCACTTAGCCGGACGCGCTCGGTATGGAGCTTCTTATTCCGTCGAAGCGTTGCATTTGACAGACGAGATCTTTGAGCCAGTATCTGTTACTCCCCAGAAAATTAAAAACCGAAGGGATAGGAGCGAAGCAATGGTGGCCAGCATCGCTGGAGGCCATTTCCTCCCGAAACCCGACGCCATTACGTGTCCGCGCTGTCCTCACTTCTTCGTGTGCGCCGCAGTGGGAGGCGGTCCCATCTCCCTCACTTAATTTTCCAATCTGCCTTTCCGGTTTACTACACTGTCACGATTAATAGAGCAAGGACGAACGTCATTGACTCGGATTTGGAAAGAGCCTTTCCGGGTTGGCCGTGCCGTTACGATTAACGTGGTATGGGACGCCTCGAGCATAATGCCAGAGCGCCGCTCCTTAGGAGACCAAAAACATGGAGACATTGGACATCTTTTACCAGGGTTATGGCATCAAAGAGATGGAACATATTGAAGTTAAACCGGATCATACCGTTGCGATGATCAAGAAAATCCTTTTCGAGAAACATGGCTGCGAAGCTGGAACCTTGATTTTTCTCGAGGACAACGAGAACCCCCTTGAGGACCACATCATAATAAAGGAGTTATCCGGTCCGGCCGGCGCCAAAATGCACCTGCATCGTTGTCGTCATATTGAGGTCGCGGTCACATTTGGGGGCGACACCGTGCACCACCGATTCCCTCCTGGGGCGACCGTGGCGCGTATAAAGGTTTGGGCTGCGGTCACAAAGTTTGGTATGACCGAGGTGGAAGCGGGTGAGCATCGGTTGCAGATCGGCGGTACGCAAGAACGCCCGGCTCCGGGTATCCATGTCGGCACACTCGCGTCCTGTCCGGATTGCCAAGTCCGATTCGACCTAGTGCCCGACGAGCGGGTCAATGGCGCGCCACCCAACTCCAATAGCGGATTCTGTTGATGGCGCCTGACGAAAACGCCCTGCGGGCGGACGTGGCCAAGGCCACGTTCCGCCTGGGCGCAGCTGAAAAACGCTGGAGGCTTCTCAAAGTCGAGTGGCCGTATGTTTTCATCGCGATTACGGCAAAGGACAGCCGTGAATATCTGCTGCGGTTTAACTGTGCAGGCTTTCCGGTGACACCGCCGACCGCAGGTCCATGGGACGTTGGGCGCAATGCTGTGCTGGCACAGGACCTCTGGCCGCGCAGCAGCGGCGGCCGACTCGGCGCGGTATTCAACCCCGGCTGGAAGGGTGGAATCGCGCTGTATTTGCCATGCGACCGGGAAACCATCGTCGGACACGAAGCCTGGACCACTCAGATGCCCTCAAAAATCTGGCGTCCCTCATCCGGCCTTGTTCAATACTTGGAGATCGTTCATGAACTTCTCAATTGCAGCGATTACACGCCTCCTGCTCGCGCCGCGACATGAGCTGTCCTGCCCATTCTGGATTTGGCAGAGGCTTCTGAAAGAGCTTCGGGAGCGCGGCCGAGGAATTCGCGAAAGTGGTGCGTTCCTGCTCGGAAACCAGAACCCTTCTGGCCGGCGGACCATCGTCGACTTTCTGCTCTATGACGATCTGGATCCTCATGCCCTTGATACCGGAATTGTGCACCTCGACGGCCGCCATTTCGGCAAGCTGTGGGATCTGTGCAAAGCCCGCAATCTGACCGTCGTCGGTGACATTCATACGCACCCAAGCTCTGCTAGCCAGAGTGATTCAGATCGTGCACATCCGATCATCGCCCGCGCCGGCCATATAGCGCTGGTTGCGCCGAATTTCGCCGCGGCTCCGGTAACGCAGCTGGCGCTGGGTATATATCGTTATAGTGGTGGAGGTCAATGGGAAGTCGTACCCATTGAGCGCCGCCGAAAATTCTTCCACATTGGATTATGAGGTGTACGATTATGAAGGCATTCACAATAGCGGAGACCCTGCATCGCCTCGTCAAGCAAGCGATCGACAGCGGGATTGCCGCCAACGTCGAGGAGGCCGAGGCGCTCTTTCGAGGCTACCGTTTGTGTTTCTCCATCGAAGCAGCAGAGGCCTGTCATCCCAATCATCAGGCAGCATTACTGACCGGCATCGCACTGGCACGCCGCGTCTTCCTGGGCGGCGTTACGGTCGTTGGTAATCTCGATGTGCCGCTTCGAGTTCCGCTACCACTCGGCCATACCTTGCAAGAGGCCGCTTTGGCTCTCGGTGCGCAATACGGCCAAAGCGAAATAACTGACCTCCCGTGTGTGTTTATCGGAGGTACCCCGCGTGTGCGAGGGGAGTCCTTCCGTGTGCGTGCTGTATTCGCAGGATGGCGGGGTGGCGTTATCCCAGCGCATTCCGAATTTCCTTTCAGCGAAGAAGGGACGATGTCTCTCGCTCCTATGCTCGCCTCGGCGCTGGCGGTCAGTGAAGCGTTCTTCCATGTGCAGGGTCGGACTCCAGTTGCAGGGCGCAGGTCCGTAGGCCTTTCCCTCTGGCAGCCCAGCCGAACTCATTGGCTCGAAGGCAACGAAGAAGCGCCGCGGTTGCAATATCTGCCTTCAAGTCTGTGGCTCATCGGACTCGGCCATCTTGGGCAGGCATATTTGTGGGCTCTTGGTCTCCTACCCTATCCGGAACCCACAGGTGTCTCGTTGGTATTGCAAGACGTCGACGTCATTACTCCTTCCACCGAAAGCACTTCAATCTTGTCTACCTCGAGCATGATTGATGTAAAAAAGACGCGTGCTATGGCGGAATGGGCGGAGCGGCGGGGATTTAAGACCGCAATTATCGAGCGGTTGTTTGATGCATCATTTACCCGGAACGATAATGAGCCGGCGATCGCGCTCTGCGGTCTTGACAATTCCCTTGGGCGGCGCGCACTTGATCAAGTAGGATTTCCGTTCGTGGTCGAGGCTGGTCTTGGGCGAGGACATCGCGATTTTCAGTCCATTCGTGTGCACACCCTGCCGGGGAGTCGAAGTGCGGCGGAAATTTGGAAGTTCGCGTTTGAAAAAGAAGATCTGGCGGACCGCGCCGCCTATAGAAAGATGTTGAATGACGGCGACCTGGATCGATGCGGAGTCACGTTGCTTTCGGGCAAGGCAGTCGGTGCCCCTTTTGTTGGAGCCGTAGCCGCATGTCTTGCGATCTCGGAGGTTCTCCGTCTCCTGCACGGCGGTCCCCTCAATCAACTGATTGATCTCGACTTGCAAAGTCCCGATCATCGGACCATTGTTCGTCAGATCAGCGATTTCGGCAATCTGAACCCGGGTTATGTCCGGGCATCAACTGGGAGTTCATTTTTTTGATCCAGTCGGAATCTCTGTGGCTGACCGCTTTCAATTGAGGAGCAGATTTGTTGGTATGATCATTGAAATTGCGAATAGGATGTCTTATTCTATTTCGTCGACCTAAGAACGAATATATATCGTCATAGCCTTCTTTGAATGAGATCTCCGAGAGTTCTTATTATCAAATGGTCGCCGCTTTACAATCGATCCATCAATCTGAAACGATTTTCGGATCATTTATGTAAAATTCCCAGTACTGGAAAGGGGATGCGAAGGAGACGGAACTAAAAAACGGTGCGGATAAACAAAACAAAAACTGGACTCTCCAACAAAGAAAAGGATATCCCGGTCAATCGCCCTCGTGGCGGACTGCCTCTCGCGAATCAAATCCTGACTTTTCTTCCCGACTTAAAAAGTGTATTTGGAGATTTGTTGCAGGTTCATGCAGTGATTGATACAAGCCGGCTTATTGAAGAGATCCATTTTCTTGCTAAAAAGCGGCGAGAACCTGGTGCCAAAACCAGCTTTCTCGAGCTTCTTGAGGCAGGTACCATTGTAGGGTATTTTCCAGAAGAGTCCATTCCTGAGTTAAAGGCCAAGATCAAAGAACTGTCCGACAGGTATGGTTTTACATTACACCACTTGAACAAACTTCTTGATCCATTCATGCATAAGTTACATATCTGCAGAGTTGGGGTCTTTCTCCCCTTGCTATCAGATGATCTAAAGATATTGCGGGATCCTAATGACGCGCCATTTCTTCGGCTTAGACATTACATCGGTGCTGACGCGGTGATAACGAGCGATCTGGACATACCAACTGCGGGAGTTCCGACAATTCCTTGGGTCAAGATCCATCTTAGTTTCCGTAATTATTCACGTGGAAAGGATGTAGAGTTATCAATCACCCTCGGTGGCGTTCTTATTACCGGGGTTGGGATGGCGAGTGTGATTGGATTACTTTATGTTATCGCAGTCGGAGTCTCCAAGCTGCCGCCCTGGCTACAATTATTATTAGTGGTTGGAGTCGGATCTGTGCTGATTCACCCGGAATCGCGCGCGGCAGTCGCAAAAAAGATCAAGAATCTTGGCGCGGGTTTGGCTGACACTTGGGAGATAGTCGAACCTGGTGTGAACGAAATGATAAAAATTGCTAAAGAGTCAAGGACTGATGCGGAACACGCTCTGAATCAGTTCCAGGGAGAAATCCCCCCAAATCCGAAACTCACACTTGCCCAATATGTGTATCGGCTATGTGTCACCGTCAAAATACCTTTGGCTACGAATCATATCTGGGATATTCTCCAATTGATGGGAGTAACAATAGAAGCGCGCGATCCGATTAGGGAATTGGAGATACTTCTCTCATCTAACCCCAACTTCATCCGCTACACAGACGGAAAATGGGGTCTCTTAACCATCTATCCATGAAATCGGGTCCACCTCAGACGGATGTTAGGAGGGCGGAACGGACCATTATGACGGAATATTCTATAAGCGATCATAAGAAATAAGGTTGGGGTTCTTTACAAATTCCTCGAATTTTTATAGTATGACCCTGGAAGGAAGATCGACAGTCTTTTACTGGCAATGACTTCTTGAGAAGAAGGCCTAGCTCTCCTTGGTTCGTACATTCCCTAGTGACGTGGTGCAAATATTAGGAGTTCTGAGTTTCTAAATTGTTATTATAGAATCTCTTGGGCCGGGGTTGCCGCTGGCGCGCTGTCAAAAGTCAACAAGGAGGAATTTAATCTCAATGAAAGCGACTGTTCTTAAATCTAATGCGAACAACGGTCGTTTTTCCGATCTTGACCCGGATAAGTTGCGGGGTGGTTATTACACGTCGTCTGAAATGGCGAGCTGGTTATGTTCCTGGGCAATCCGTTCTTCTATGGATTATGTTTTAGAGCCGAGTTGCGGTGACGGTTCATTCCTGGTAGCCGCTGCAAAACGCTTTGTCGCGTTAGGCGCGCGCGAGTCGACGATTGCAAAACACCTAACGGGAATTGAGATTGTCTCTGATGAAGCTGACTGCGCACGCACTCGATTGAACGGGGTGATAGGCCTGCGTGCTCGAAACGTGGTAATAACTGCCGATTTCTTTGGATGGTGGCAGGATACCAATAAGCTTGCCTTTGATGTTGTCGTCGGCAATCCCCCATTTATTCGCTACCAGACCTTTCCGGAACCGCATCGCAGCCGGGCCATGGCGATCATGAATGAGCTGGGGCTTACCCCGAATAGACTTACCAATATTTGGGTGCCATTCGTGGTTGCCGCAGTCTCCAGCCTAAAGCCAGGTGGCCGGCTGGCCCTAGTTCTTCCAGCAGAACTGCTTCAAGTGACTTATGCCGCGCAACTTCGCTCATTCCTGACAGACCGATTTGCCCGTATCGACATAGTGGCTTGTAATGAGCTGTTTTTTGAGAAAGCAGAACAAGAGGTTGTGTTGCTGCTGGCAGATGGTGCGTTGCCTTCAGCATCGAAGGCCAATCCTTGCCGCGTAACTTTGACAGAAACTCACACTCTGGCTGAAATCACAAACCGTTTGCCGTCTGCCGTGCTGTCCGGTGCTCAGCCGAAGACGGTCAGCCATGATAATGAGAAGTGGCTGAAATACTTTCTTACCGAGCACGAAATCACTTTTATGCGAGCACTGCGCGCCGCAGGTATCACCTCTAATCTTTCCAAGCATGCCAGTGTCGACGTTGGTGTAGTGACCGGCAAGAATGAATTCTTTGTGCTCACTGGTGCACAGGTTTCCGAGTTAGGGTTGGAGAAGTATACCGCGCCGTTGGTATCACGATCGGTACAGCTCAAGGGTGCGCGGATCGGAAGTGATGACTGGAGAGCCCTCGCTGCTGCAGGCGACCGTGTCTACCTACTGCATATCAAAGATACAAGGGTGTCCGGGGCGCTCGCCCGCTACATTCGCCATGGTGAGAGTAGTTCAGTTCATAAGGGCTATAAGTGCTCGATTCGAGTACCCTGGTATTCTGTACCCTCTGTATGGATTCCGGACGGATTCACCTTCCGGCAGATTTACGATTTTCCACGGATGGTGCTGAACAAAGCTGGTGCCACTTCAACCGATACAATTCACCGACTTACCTGCAAGAAAGAAAAGCCAGAACGTGTCATCGCCAATACTTATACGTGGCTGACAGCCGCCTCCGCCGAGATTGAGGGCCGTAGTTATGGTGGTGGTGTGCTTGAGCTGGAGCCAACCGAGGCCGAGCGACTGATGATGCCTGCGGAGATCAACGGTGCCTTGCCGCTCACCGAATGTGACCGGCTGACTCGGGCCGGCCAGTTGGATAAGGTGTTGGAAGAGAACGCCCGCATTGTCCTCATGGGCCACATGGGCTTGTCGGGGAACGACTGCATCCTTTTAAGGGATATATGGACGAAGATGCGTGACCGGCGAATGGCTCGCCGTCGGCGAGGCCGTGTCGCAGTACCTGCGGACACGAACCGATGACGGAAGATCCTGTCAAACTCGCCGCGCGTATTTGGGTGGCCGAGCTGGTCAGTAACTTCCAACGGAATGAAGCTGATTACCTGAGCGCAACTTACAACGAGACCCAGGCCCGTACCGATTTCATCACGCCGTTATTGGAAGCCTTCGGCTGGGACGTTCACAACGCATCCGGCCAGCCGTTGACGTTGCGCGAAGTGATCGAGGAGGCGACTGTCGAGGTCGCCGAGGAACGACTATCAAAAAAGCCGGACTATGAACTTCGGCTGGCCCGGCAGCGCAAGCTGTTCGTTGAGGCCAAGAAGCCGAGTGTGCGGATCGACCGTAACCGTGAAGCAGCCTTCCAGGTTCGCAGATACGGCTATTCGGCGAGCTTGCCCATCGCTATACTCACCAACTTCCACCAGCTTGCCATCTATGACTGCGTGCCGACGCCAGCGGTGATAGATGAGGCCAACGTCGCCCGGCTGCTGTTAGTCAGCTACAAAGAATTCGAGTCTCGTTTTGATGAGTTGTGGCCCCTGCTATCGCGCTCCGCGGTTTATTCAGGCGACTTCGATAGACGTTTTGCCGTCGATGCTACCCGACATGGTGCCGAGCAGTTCGACGATTTCTTTTTGCGCCAAGTCCGGTCCTGGCGTGCGCGCCTGGCCACAGATATCCACACGAACACTCCCGGTCTCAGCCCTGCCGAGTTAACCTATGCCGTTCAGCTTTTCCTGTCGCGCATAGTCTTCCTGCGCATCTGCGAAGATCGGGAGATCGAGCGCTATGAGACGTTGAAGGATCTGCCGGCGGCTAATACGTTCGACGCGCTGATGGCTGAATTGCGGCGAGCCGATGAATTCTATGATTCCGGCCTGTTCCGCTTGTTAGACGATGCCCGTCTTGCCATCCGTATTTCCGATGCTGTTCTTCAGGGTATTATCGCCGAGTTGTATTATCCACAGAGCCCGTACACTTTTGCAGTTGTCGAGACCGAAGTACTTGGCGAAATCTACGAGCAGTTTTTGGGCGAGGAGATCACGGTCACCGGTGATGTTGTCGAGATCGTCCGCAAGCCGGAAGTACGTGAGAGCGGGGGCGTGGTGCCAACTCCACGCTACATTGTGGATGCCATTGTCGAGCGCACGCTGGTGCCGGCGCTGGTTGGAAAAAGCCCGGCCGAGTTGGCGACCTTCACAGTGGCGGACATTTGCTGTGGATCCGGCGTCTTCTTGCTGTCGGCCTATGAATTCATCCTTGACCATCACCTAAGCTGGTATCTGACTAACAATCGCGCCGACTACATCGGGCGAACCATTTATGAGGCAATAGCAGGACAGTGGCGGCTTACATTTGAGGAGGAGCGGCGCATTCTGCTGGCACATATTCGCGGCGTCGATATCGACGCAAACGCTGTAGAAGTTGCCCGCTTCAGTCTTCTCTTGAAGTTGATCGAAAATGAGACAGTTGCCGACTTGCGGGATTACGTCAACCGACGACATACCCCTGCTCTGCCTGTTCTGGACAATATTATCCGGTGCGGCAACAGCCTAGTTAGCCAACCTGAGTGGACAATTTCACTCGGCGCCATGACGCCGGCATTGATTGATAAGGTGAACCCTTTTACATGGTCAGCCGGGTTTCCTACTGAGATGAGCCGTGGCGGTTTCGACGTGATTGTCGGCAACCCGCCCTATATCCGGATCCAGAATATGACGGCCTATTCACCGGAAGAGATCGCGTTTTACCAGAGTCCGGTTTCGCCATATTCGACGGCCCGCCAAGACAATTTCGATAAATATGCTCTCTTCATCGAGCGCGCGCTGACTTTGTTACGGCCCAATGGCCGGCTTGGCGTCATTACTCCCCACAAGTTCATGACCACCCAGGCAGGCAGGACGCTTCGGCGACTTATAGTTAATGGCCGGTTTCTGGAGAAGGTGGTCCATTTCGGAGTGAAGCAGGTTTTCGGCCGGAACATCGCCAACTATACCTGCATCCTGGTGCTTAATCGACAGGGTCGGGACGTGGTGCACGTGGAGAAGGTCGGGCCGCTCGAGGCCTGGCGCTACGGTGAGCCTGGAGCTGCCACGGAGATTTCGGTTGCTAATTTGGGTGAAGAGACATGGCAATTCGCTGATGCAGAAACCCGTCTCCTTTTCGACCGGGTTCGATCCGCCTTTCCTGATCGGCTGGGGCAACTCGCTGAAATTTTCGTCGGCGTGCAGACCAGTGCAGATGATATTTACATCTTCCGCGCCGCTGGCGAGGATGCCACTACTGTTATACTACACTGGAATGATCGGGATTGGCCGATTGAACGCGGCGTCCTGCGCCCTTGTTTGTATGACGTTCAGCTCTTCGCCTATATTCGGCCCCAACCGAATGCCTGGATGATCTTTCCCTACGAGTTGAGTTCTGGTCGTGCCAGAAACAAAGCGCGGCTGATTCAGCCTGAAGAGATGGCGCGCCGGTTCCCTGGTTGTTTGGCCTATCTGGAAGCCCGTCGCGGCGAGCTGGAAAAGCGCAATGTAACCGGCGGCCCGGCCAATGAACGTCAATTCTACCAGTTTGGCCGTTCACAGAGTCTTACCAAGTTCAACAGCCCGAAGATCATTCTTCCGATCCTCTCAATCGAACCCCGTTACGCTTATGACGACACCAACATCATGGTGACGGGTGGCGGCAACGGCCCCTACTATATGATCCGCCCATGCTCGGGCGTGGCAGTCAGCAACCATTATCTGCTAGCCGTACTCAATCACCCTTTGAGTGAGGCGTTCGTGCGGGCCAACACCAGTCCGTTCCGTGGCGGTTACTACTCGCATGGCAAGCAGTTCATCGAAAACCTACCGGTGCCGATATCCGATGATAGGAAGCGTGCCGACGTTGAGGCGCTGGTGGCGCAATTGATCGGCGCTCTGGATGCTGTCAGGGCAGCCCGCACTCCGCATCAGAAGGGTCTTTGTGAGCGTCAAGCCATCGCTCTACGAGCGGAAATCGAGGCCCGCGTCACCACCCTGTTTGGTCTCTCGGCTGCCGATATGGATGTTGTCCGGGCTGTGCCCGTGCCAACCTAGAAGGATTCTCCTCCGGGTTCTTGCCGTTTACGACGGTAGCGACACCCAATATATAAATTTTAGCTTTGGGATAAATCTCACAGGTGCTCAACCTCTTTTTAGCGTTCAAAGATAAAAATTTTAAAGATAGTGTCCGGAAATCAATTTGGCTCTTTCTTTTATTTCATTAGAGCCGTGAGTGTACGGGCTTATAGCAGCGGTATAATAATTCGAAGCTTTCTCTTTCCAACTCGTTTTTTCGGCAGAATCTTTGGAATATCTGAACATAACCACACAGTAGAGGAAAGCTGAGTATCGTGCAATTGCAGGATTGAATAGCACCTTAGTAGCATATTTAATAAACGCTTCGTCATCACTGAAAATTGCTTCTGCAATTTCGAGCCAATTTTTATCGTTACTCTCTAAGGCGACCTCAAGAGAATCCCTCCAAAATTTGATTCGCGCAAAACCTTTGTGGGATTCCGTGTTTGTATCCCAATTGCCTTCTATCTTGGAAAGCGCTTCCTTAAACCTTGTAGCGGCTGGCAAAAACTGTCCTTCGCGTTCTAATTCCTGCGCTTCGTCGCGCAGACGTAGAAATTCAACAAGCCGCGCCTCTTCTTCTGCTGACTGGCTTTTGCTTTCGGCGGCGGAATCCTCGACTTCAGACCCGTCTAAAGGAGGGGATAGCGTAGGATAATGCCTTTTCAGAACCTGAGGAAGGTCTTCCAGTTGTTTCAAAATGTCATCCCAACTAAATATGTGGACGGAAAATAAATTTTCGCGATGATGATTATCTGTTATTTTTCTGGCCAATTTCTCTAACTTTGTATCCTTCGGTCCTGTTGTCGCAATTATGTAAAATTTAAGTTTAGGCTCAAACCGTTTTGCCTTTTCAACTTCTCCCAGTAATTCCACTTCGGTTAGTGTTTTATTTTTCAGCTTGTCTTTAACCTTACATTGAAGGCCTGCCCAGTGATCACCCTGATCTAGTCTTCCAAAAATATCAACTCCCTGTTGGGCTTGCCCAGCGCCTCCATTTTTTTGAATATTCGGATCTCTCCATATGTTTTTCCACAGGTCAAGACAGAGATCCTCAAAATCCTGCCATTTAGAGGGAGGAGGGATTTGTAAATTTGAAAAAGTTGGCATTTTGGTTCTCATTTACCAATTTTGAGTCTTGGCGCATCTTCATCGTATTATCGCACGGGCTGTACGAGGATGCACATGATGAAAAAAGAGGAAAGAGTCATTCTTAACTTCTACTGGGAAAGCGAGTTTCCGTGTTATTAAAGCCGATATCATATCAGATCAGATGTAGATGTAAATGGCAATCGCAAAACTGGTGAATCGTTATTACGTGGAAGCTGACTTCTGCGCAAACCCTCCTGATAAGCTTTTCAAGCTCCGTTTATGTTTCGGAATAATTTGTAGCTCAATCTGACCCTTTTGTCTGAGATTTGTCAAATTCCTAATGTGTAGAAGGTAGGATAAACCTAAACAAAATAACTTATGCAAATTTGATCGTTGCTTGATCAGATTTGATCATGTAATTAATCTTATTGATATTATTTGTAAAATCATAATAATGCTTTCAACTTTTTACATTGTGTTATTGAATGACTGTATCAAAAATACTCTACTAATATTGTATTTTTCCAGTACACATGATATTTATTGTCCGATTTCAGAATCCTCCACTTTACTTGGGTTAAGCTCTGTGCGAAACAATAAGCAAAGAATTACAACCTCTTAGATTTTTGTCCTCTCAAATCAATGAGCTAAGAAATATAGACGAGTAATGTTTTGAGCCTGCAGGGTATGATATTTGCTCTTAACAATATTCTACTAAGGAGGCCTAACTTGAACCGTCCACTCCTACCATTGGCGATCATCCTTGTATTGTTTTCCGGTAGCACCGATGCCTTCGCGGAGCTCCCGCCTCTTATTCCAAGAGATCTTCTCTTTGGAAATCCCGAAAGAACAACCCCCCAAATTTCACCAGATGGAAAGCGGATCGCATTCATTGCACCTGACGAGAAAAATATTCTTCAGATATGGGTCCGAACAATGGGCCAGCAAGATGACAAGATGATCAGTTCTGATAAAAAGCGCGGGATCCGGCGATATTTTTGGACGTATGATAGTGACCAATTAATGTATCTCAAAGATAATGATGGAGACGAAAACTATCATCTCTACGCCGTGAATATGAGAACGAATGTGGTCCGGGATATGACACCCTTCCAGGGGGTGCAGGCCGACTTGGTTGCTCTAGATCCCAACTTTCCAGACGAAATGCTTGTCGGTTTGAATTTAAGAGATTCTGAGAAACAGGACGTATACCGCGTCAATCTTAAAAATGGCGCGGTTGAATTGGATACGGAAAACCCGGGCAATATGGTCGATTGGATTACAGACGCTCAATTCAAAGTACGCGCTGGAACAGCAACCACCCCTGAAGGAGGCGCTCAATTCCTCTACAGGGATTCTCCAGAAAAGCCATGGAAAATATTGCGAGTCCTCCAACCGACGGAGGAGGGTCGGGTCGCGAGTCTCTCACTCGATGGGAAAACTCTTTTTGCAATCAGTAATCAGAATGCAAACGCGGAGCGGCTTCTGGCCATTAATATTGAAACAGGAAAAGAAGCCATTGTTGCCGAAGATCCTATCTACGACATTGGAAATGCTGAATTCGGAGCGCAAGGGATACTAATCCATCCAGGTAAAAAAACAATTCAGGCGGTGGCATTTTATCGAGACCGGCTGCAATGGCAAGCGCTGGATAAGAGTATCTCCGCTGATCTTGAGGCTCTTGAAAAAATACGCAAGGGCCAAATCAATATTATCAATCGCGACCTCTCCGATAAGCTCTGGGTTGTGTCATTCACTTCCGATGATGCGCCGGTTTACTATTACATTTACGATCGTAGTCTACGGACCGCTAAAGCACTATTCAGTAATCAGCCGAAAATAGAAGGCCTAACCCTGGCCCAAATGAAGCCGATCTCATTCGGATCCCGGGACGGCCTGACCATCCACGGATACCTGACAGTCCCTCCAGGCATTCCAGCCAAAAATTTGCCGACCGTTCTTCTGGTTCACGGCGGGCCCTGGGTCCGAGATACTTGGGGGTTTAATCCCCAGGCGCAATGGCTCGCAAATCGAGGCTACGCGGTTTTGATGATTAACTACCGCGGCTCGAGTGGGTATGGCAAAAAGTTCCTGAATGCGGGTGATCGTGAGTGGGGAGGGAAAATGCAAAACGATCTGACAGACGGCGTCAATTGGATCGTTAAAGAGGGCATAGCGGATAAAAAGAAAATAGCAATCATGGGGAGATCGTACGGCGGCTATGCTGTTCTGGCAGGGTTGGCCTTTACTCCTGATGTCTTCGCTGCAGGAGTCGATATCGTCGGTCCGAGTAACATTATCAGTTTGCTAAAAAGCATTCCTCCGGATTTCGTTCCGATGAAGGCTATGTATTTCCGTCGAGTGGGTGATCCCGAGAAGGATATGGAATTTCTAAAATTACGTTCTCCTCTATTCTCAGTCGAGCAGGTAAAAGCCCCACTCCTGGTTATTCAAGGGGCGAATGATCCACGCGTAAAGAAAAAAGAAAGCGAGCAGATGGTTGAAGCGCTGCGAAAAGCAAATAAGGTTGTTAATTATTTCGTTTATTCGGATGAAGGTCATTATTTCTTGCGTTCCGAAAACCGGCTTCATCTGAATTCAAAAATAGAAGAATTTCTTGCTAAACAACTTGGAGGTCGCCTGGAACCGGTGGGTGAGATTAAAGGACATTCAGCGGTGGAGAAATGAGCGCTTTCATCATGAGATCGTTCTGCTAGTAGAACAGTACCACGCAAAGTTCCACATGAACAGAGGATACAAGAAGATGATCCCTATTGCAGGATCTAGGTCAAAGGTTACCGTTCTTGTGTCATTCTTGATAGTAAGTTCAATGGAAAGCTACAGTGCGTCAGCTCAAACCTTAGAACAAAAGACCGGAAATACGACTGAGCAGGTAAAGGGCCTGGAAGATACCCCTGCAAAAGGAGACGTTGTAGCAGCAACCGATCTCGCGCTGGATCCGAGCGGCATTTATAATGATCTTAAACTATTGGATTCAGAAAATCGTGTTTACACAGCCTCCAAACGGCTGGAGGCAATAGGAACAGCCCCCATTCCCGTCACCGTCATACCAAGATATTATCTCTCCGCTCTTGACGGGGAGAACATACCCCAGATCTTACGTCTCTTCCCTGGAATCGATGTCGTCCAATTGACAAGAACAGATTACAGCGTGGATATCCGAGGTTACTTTACTCGGAGTAATTTCAGGCCGAAGGATGTGTTGGTTCTCATTGATAATAGGACGGTCTATGATGATTATTCTGGGAATGTGGAATGGGACACACTCTCCATCTTACCTGAAGATGTCGGGAAGATCGAAATTATTCGCGGCGGCGCCTCTGCAATCTACGGCGCCAATGCCTCACGCGGAGTCATAAACATCATCACAAAACCCCCAGAAGGATTACCGTATCTTGAGAGCGACACCTCTTTCACCTCGAGAGGAATCCGAGAGCGTGTGGCCACAAGCCAACCCATTGGCCCAGTGGCATTGACTCTCTCGGGAAGTTATGATCATGCAGATATTTGGAATCGGTTTGAGGAGGGGGTTAGAATACCTGATCCGAACGGGATTCGAGTCTGGCGATATAATCTCGGCCTATCAAAGAATGTTGGTGAAAATGGAATTTTGAAGTTAGACGCCGGAGGAAATACTGGCGAGGTACTCCAACACACATCGGGGGGGACCCTCCTGAGGAATGATCAACAGACGGAACATGTGATGATTGAGTATGAACATCCATCTTTATCTGTTCGCTCGTTTTGGAACTATCATGATTTGGAATCCTTTGGCGCGCTGTCTGGAAAATTTGGAAGCCGAAGAACACAAAACCTCTATGATTTGGAGGTCGTAGGGCGAGTGGCGCAATTTGGGCGAAGTCATTTTTCTTGGGGAGGTGATCTGAGGTTTACGGAGGTAAAATCTGACAGGATTGACGGAGACCAAGGGCAGTGGACCACAGGAATCTTTTTTGATGAGCAGTATAACTTTACAAACGACCTTCTTTTTCGTTTGGCAGGGCGCTTTGACTATCAGGAGGAATCGGGGTCCCAATTCTCTCCGCGAGTAGGAATAACATACCAGATTAATCCTGAAAATATAGTTAAGGCCTCAGTGAGCGAGGGATACCGGAGTCCTACCTTATCCGACAACTTTCTTCTTCTTAAACTCGGCGGAGCTACTGTTCTTGGAAATCCGGATTTAAAACCTGAGCGCTCGATCTGGTATGAAACGGGATACCTGGCGCAGCCCATTCCTGATCTGAGAATGGGGATAGACCTATTCTACGTGGTCACGAATAATCTAATCCAAATAGTGGAGTCTCCGGTTGACCCAGACATTTTTAATACTGTCAATGTCAATGAGCACGTATTAGGAAGAGGGGGTGAGATTTGGGCGGACTATCGAGTCGTCAGAAACGTTCGCCTTCTCGCGAACTATGCCTATGCTGGTTACACAAAAACGAGCGATATTGCTACGACCGCTCCACATAAAGTGAACTTGGGTATCTTATTTAATGCAGTCCGGAACCTTACTGGGGCGTTAACGTTTCACTATGTTGGACACGCATCAGGATATTTCGATGATCAGACGGTTTCCTCCCCTTCTTATTACACAGTAAACCTCTTTCTCGGTTATGAAATAACCAGCAACCTAAGCGCTGGAGTCCATTTGACGAACCTGACCAATAGAAGGCATCGAGAGGCGCCGATCATCGGAGAGGAAATCGGGTCCGACTACTATGCGACGATCGTGTTGAGGATTTGATGAAACTGGGATATAAAATAAGTTCCTTTGAGAGATATATCGGAGCCATTTCTATTACGATTGTTCTGCTTGGCGGTTCTCTGTTTTTTATGAGCGCATCGGTCGAAGCGGAAGAGCGGCCTATAGTTGTCTTGCTGAGCCCTGAAATAGAGGCCTATCAGACTGCAGCCAAGGGAGCATACGAAACATTAAAGAATTACAAAAGGATTACATATACTCTCGACCGAAATCCGGAGCAGTTCAGATATGTCATGGAAAAGGTGTCTCTGGTAAATCCTGAGGCTGTGATCGCGATTGGGAGTCAAGCGATCCTGGCGCTAAAGATACATCCGATCAATTCACCGGTTATCTTCTGTTTGGCCCTGAACCATACCGAAGCTCTCGAAATTCCCGATTCCTGGGGAATCTCCATGCATATTCCGGCTAGAGACGTTTATGAGAGGATCCGATCTGTTTTTCCGAAGGGCCGTATTGGAATTCCCTTTAATCCCGACCGGACGGGGACTCTAATAAAAGATCTCGTGAATTTCTTTAGTGATACTCCGATTCAACTGATTCCGATCAGCGTCCATGCGCCCTCCGAACTTAGCCCCGCGTTAAAAAAGATGAGATCCCAATTTGACATACTATGGATACAGCCCGATTCAAGTATTATCGACTTCTTTACCGTAAAATTTATTATCGACTATTCAATTTCAGAACGGATTCCCCTGTTAGGGTATTCGGAGGCTTTTGCTAAAAATGGGGCGGTACTATCGCTTACCGGAAATTATGAGGACATGGGCCGGCAAGCGGCTGAGACGGCAATGCGAATTATCGCAGGTGAGAGGCCGGAACGGATTCAGGCGCCGAGAAGGGTCAGTACTTTTTTAAACCTACGTGTCGCCCGAATATTAGATATTTCTATAGGTCAAGATTCCGTTGCAATGGCGGACAGGATATACCCAAAAGATCCTGAATTGAGAATACCATGATATCTAAACTAAGCTTTCGGAAACGTTTGGTCATCTTCGGCGCAGCGTGGTTAATAGTCTGTACCGGCGTATTGGCTTATTATCTAATCTCTCAAGCGGAATGGTCCCTTCTTGAGAGCGCTGTACAGCGCTCCAAACTTTTGGCCAACCATTTGGCCGATCAAGCGGGCAGCGCTCTCTTTAGTGGAAATCAGGAAGCCCTCGAGTCTTTAATCAAAAGCGTAAAAGAACAGCCGGATATTCTAGGTGTAAGGATCTTGTACAAAGACAGGAACTATGGAGGACCTGAAACAGCGCCGCCGGCGGTCGGAAAATCTATAAAGTCCATGGGCAGTAATTCCAGTTTAATCGAAGTCAATCACGTGCGGGCCATAGAATCGTACAAGATTATTGGGGATATATCCCACAACGCTCCTATTTCCGAGGAGGGCGTATTCCGGAAAGTCGACGGGGGTCCTCCAATCGGGCGGGCCATCGTGTCCCTCTCTGTTGAACCAATTTACGATCAAATCGATGCGCTTAGGGTCAAGGCGATCACTTTTCTCATCGCTGTTCTGATCATCGGAATATTGATGGCTTGGGCGGCATCCGGAGAAATGATTTCTCCCTTACGTCAACTGGCTGCTCATGTATCAAGCATGGCAGACGTTTCTGAGACTGGAGCCGATGGGATGTCGTCGACTATGGACGAAGTCGATTTGGTACGAGACAGTTTTTTAAGGTTAAAAGAATCGTTGGATGAGAGAACGGCCGAACTTGCCCTGACTCGTTTCAACCTGGAGGATAACATCCGAAAACATATCACCCTAGAAGCAAGAAACAGTGAGCTCGAACAGATCCTTAACCTGAAGAGCGATCTAATATTACAGCTATCACATGACATCATGACACCACTCGGCGCGCTGTCAACGCATATCGCTAACTTTAACGAGATATCGAAGCCTCAACTCACCAAGCAGGAAAAAAACCGTCTTCTCCGAATGCTCGATCTTTGCGAACGCCTTAAGAGGATGCTTGGGGAAGTTCTTGAGTTTGCTGTCAGAGAAACCGGGAAAATCGAATTGAGGCGCCGTAAAGTCGATTTGGGTGAATTGGCGGGTCAGGTCCTTTTTGCCTTAGAATCTATGCAGGAGGAGATGAAAGTTCGCTGCAATTTGGCGAACGATTTTAAAGGGAAATTCGCCTATGCAGATCCAGATCATGTGGAACAGATCTTAATGAATTTAATTCACAATGCGATCAAAGCAAGTCCTCCGGGATCATGCATCGTGATCACAGCCGACGAGAATCGGTCACAAATTGAAATTGGGGTAAAGGATACGGGATTTGGAGTCGCTCGCGATTTCCAGTCCAAGCTGTTCGAAAAACCGGTGAATCCGAAAGGCCCGAACGGGAACGGTGTAGGTCTTTATATCTGCCGATTTTTGGTAGAGCTACAGGGAGGAAAAATCTGGTTTAAAACGGAAGACAAAGGTTCGACATTTTTCTTTACTCTACCGAAATGCCCGTCAAAAATTGAAGCAGGAATCTCAGATGCCTGAAGAGAGCAAACGCTTTGGCCGAATCCTTATCGTTGATGATGACGAAGAATTTCGACTCGGTCTCAAAGACCGCTTCGTAGCAGCCGGATACCGCGTGCTTGAGGCCGATTCTTGTGCAGATACAAAAGAGGTCTTAAAAACGCACGAGGTTGATCTGGTCCTTTTGGATATTCAGTTGCAGGATGGGAATGGCCTTGAGATGCTGGAGCAGATAAAGACTTTCGACGAAGCCCCAGAGGTAATCGTCTTAACGGGTCACGCGACTATTGATAAGACCGTCGAGGCGATGAAAAAAGGCGCGTGGGATTTTGTGCCAAAGCATTGCTCGATCGAAGATTTGGAAATTCGCGTTGTAAAGGCATGCCAGCACCACGGCCTGAAACGGGAAACAGTCGTTCTTAAAGCCGCCCAGAAAGAGGAGATACCCGTTGTCGGAAGGAGCAAAGAAATTGTCGACTGTCTTGATATGGCAAGGCAGCTAGCCAACACAGACCGGAGAGTGTTAATTCTCGGAGAGACTGGTACGGGGAAGGAGGTCCTAGCACGATTTATTCATGCTCAGAGCGGGAGGGCTGGTGGACCCTTTTTGGCGATTAGCTGTACGAACTTGACTGCAGAACTCGCTGAGTCGGAACTCTTCGGGCACGAGCGAGGGGCTTTTACCGGAGCAAGTCACCAGAAATTGGGAAAAGTTGAGTTGGCGCACGGGGGCACTCTTTTTTTCGATGAAATTGGAGATGCCCCGCCAATCATACAGGCAAAACTGCTCCGCTTCCTGGAGACAGGCGAATACGAGCGTCTGGGAAGCAACAAGAATCGGCAGTCGAATGTGCGAATCCTTGCAGCCACCAACCGGGATTTATTGGAAGATGTAAAAACTGGGGGATTCCGGAAAGACTTATTTTACCGGCTGAATGTGATGAAAATCATGCTTCCACCATTGCGTGATCGGAAACAGGACATTCTGGATTTAACGAAGTATTTTCTAACCGAGGTCGCTCTAAAAACAAAGTCCAATGAACTGTATACGGTGACAGATGAAGCACAGAATGCCTTGATAGCCTATGACTGGCCGGGAAATATCCGGGAGCTTCGAAACGTGATCGATCGGGCCACGGCCCTCTGCGATGGCCGTCTCATCAGAGCAAAACATCTTCAACTAACCGTGGAAGAGGACCTAACTTCAACGAATAACTGTACTTGCCATCGAGGATCTGGGTCGTATCACGATAAGATAGCTGAATGTGAAAAGAAGATACTTACGACGGTATTCAAGGAATCTAATGGAAATAAGAATGAAGTGGCAAGACGATTAGGCCTGCACCGCACACATCTCGTGAAGAAATTAAGGGCATTGGGTCTTTTGAAATAAGTTTGTCCTCTAAATACAAAATCTTTTTTCCGATAAAATAAATATTCCTCCTTCCCGGATCAAATCTGATCTATTTCTATATCAAATTTGATTTGCCAAAACTTTTCTCTGATGAATCCGTCGCAATATAGAGGGTGCCGACGTTCCCACGACTCCAAGCAGTGGTTTTTTAGATTTGGTATGACCTTTGCTCTATACCACCTATGTATAGCCCAAAATCTGGTAAGGGAGTCCTCAATGAATATCGTACTCATTGCACATCCGGATATCCATACTGCTACTGCAATAGAAGAAATGATAGAGGCGATTCTGGAAGAGCTTTCAGTATCTCAGACCAAAACTATCGTTGCAACTTCCTTGAATGAGGTGATGACGATGGTTTCCCATGCCTCTCTTTTGTTGATCGATGATGATTTGTTCTCTGAGGTCGGTATCCAGGAGATTCGCCAGATCCCAATTAATGGGCGAGTCAAAATAATAATGGTGGAAGATCGGCTCCTGATTGCACGCCAGATGAAATTGCGAGATGAAATTGGAGACCTGATTTCAAAACCTTTGGAAAGATCGGAATTAAAGGAAACGGTGAGAAGGGTTCTCGCTCCTCGAGAAAGGAGAGAACTTTAAATCAGGCAAGGTTCCTGTGGCAGGGAATTCGTCTCTCCTTAAAATTCAATTAGTGTTGGCGGATACTTACTTCCTTAGGAAAATCAGTATGCCGGAGTACTCTGAAAGAGATCATTCAGGCCTTGTTTGCTAAACTCACCGACGTTAGAAGCTCGTAATATAAAATCCAACAGATGATCGGTAAATGAGTTGTGATCGGTCTAAAATTAGCCCATCGTATTAGGGTTAGGTCTTTGGAAGCACCTAATCCTGAGTTAATAATTTAGTTACTAGAATGAATACCGTTTAAAAATGCTAGGAAAGGAGAGCGAATTCATCATCCATTTATCCAAAAAATTATGTCGAACAGATGTTGAGTACTCCATGTATGTTTGACTATCTTTCATTATTTTTCGTTACAAACGAGAAGTATTTTCGACCCTTTTTGTGGCAGTAGACTGATTGGCGTGATCAACCACGGGGATCGCGAATTCGACAATAAGAGAACCTTTCATGAATAATATGGTTTTAGTCATTGAAGAGAATCCTGTTTTCTCAAGCATGTATCGAAAGGTACTAAAATTCTGTGGCAAAGAGGCCATTATCGCCTCAGGGAGAAGGACCGGGTTGTACCTTTTAAAAAGACGGAATCCGGCGATCATTTTTATTGAGATCAAGATTAACGGACAATCTGAAGAAGGCCTCTTATTTATTAAGGAAGCGTTAAGAGAAAAACCAGGCCTAGTATTGATCGCGGTCAGCAGTGAAGATGAATCAAAAGTGATTGATAGTACCCTTAATCTGGGAGCCATTGATTTCCTTGTAAAGGATCACAATTCACAAGATCAGATCGAAGCCTACATACCTCAAGTAATAAAACGGGTAGAGACAGAAGTCCGCCTCACCGCTAACGTCGCGGCCAATGGCGGTCTATTGTTCGGACCGGACCAAATGATCGTCGGGAAATCACAAACGATGCTCCCAATATACAGGCTTATTCAGAAGGTGGCCGACGATAAGTCTTCTGTCCTCGTTCTCGGAGGGAGCGGGACTGGAAAAGAGCTGATCGCCAAAGCCATTCATGCCGGTAAAAGTGGGCGGCTGCCTTTTGTATCGATCGATTGCGGATGTATCCAGAAATCGCTTCTGGAAAGTGAACTTTTTGGTGTGAGAGAGAACTATCCTGGTATGCACAATAAAGAGAAGCTTGTTGGTCAATTAGAAACGGCCGGCGCCGGCACACTTTTGCTTGATGAGGTCGGGAATATGCCGGTAGACCTTCAGGCGTCTCTATTACGTGTCCTGCAAGAAAGGGAATTCCGGCCGCTGGGAGCTGAGAAACCAATACCCCTTCACGCGCAAGTTGTGGCTACAACGAATCTCAATCTGGACAATGCCATTGGATCAGGGCAATTCCGAGAAGATCTCTATTTTCGTCTCAACGCGGTCAGAATAGTCCTCCCAGACCTTAAACAACGGCAAGAAGATATTCCATTGCTCGTCCGCTATTATTTGAAACAGCATGAGTCTCGCGTTGGTTTCAAGGTTGAGGTTCTTCCGGAAGCCATGGACAAACTCATAAAATATGACTGGCCCGGAAACGTCCGAGAACTTTTCCAGACACTTCAGCGGACCCTCACCACTCACCGATCACGGTACCTGGCGCCTCGTCATTTTGACGTATGTTTAACGCCTCCCGAATCAGGAGATCTTCGGCGCAAAGTGAGTGACTACGAAAAAGAACTTCTTGAAAAGGCGCTCGATCAGTCGGGATGGAATCAATCGCAGGCCGCTAAAAAGCTCCACATCAGTAGGTCGGGATTGATTCGGGAAATGAAGAAACATGGTTTGCGAAAGGAGCGGAGCGGAACGGAACTCCCTTCTTGATGGAAAACAGTGGGGTCGAAGATTCCGGAATAAGTTGAACCGCCAAATGGCAAGAGTATTCTAATATTTATTTTGGAGAGGTCAATGTTACCAAGTGAACCTGAAAGGATTGATCAAACGATGTGGCGGCCGCTGGAACTGGTCGTCGGAGAGAGATATCTTCCCGACTTTATGTTTATGGGGAAGAAACAGATCTCTGAACGATGGATCTTTTTGTACAAACATATTTTTACGAGATGTTATCTGAATTTAGACGAAAACGGCGGCGCCTATAGATATGAAGGAGCGACTTATGTTGCCATGGATTTGGAGCAGGCCCTGGATCGCGTATTCGGATCCGATACTATCCTCCTGGGAAAAGATCGATTCAGAGAAGCGATCGACGTCGTCGAGCTATCTCGAATTTTTAGATACGCCGACAAAATTCACCTCTATTTTGTTGTACTCGATCCCGAGATTACTCTCTCCTCCTTGGCATCGGCCTGCGCCTCAGGGAGTGAGGCGCAGCTTAAAGAATGGATCAATAGAGGACAGGTCACCATTTTAGAGCATCCGGAACAAATCCCAGGCCACAGCGTCACTTCGGCCGAAGTTCTGCTATCCGAGGAGGCCTATTTTGTTAAGCCGGCGCTGGAAAGTGTTAGTTCCAATCACCGGAAGAGCGCCAACGGAGTCCTAATCCAGCGAGTATCAAGAGAATCATTACCCGCATTTTTGAAACAGGGAATCGAGGCAATCTTCATTTCCGATGGTGTTGACCTGGACGACACAGTTCAAACCCTTTTGAAAGGGGATCCTCTACCGGTAGAGTGGTTATCGAAGGACGATGAAGTGTTGGCATGTCTAAAAGACGCCACTGACGACAATAACGGCGATTCCGACTTTGATCTCGCTATGATTTCAACCTATGTTGTATGCAAGAACTCGCGTCTCTTAAACGCCAATAATGGGTAAAGCGGCTTGATCTAAATCCAAAGATGACCGTAACCATCGAAATAAAAGAGGCGAATCATGCAAGAACATGTGATTCAAATGCTCAATGAAGGAAAAAAAAATGGAAAAATTCAGCAGCTCATATTAAAAGGTATTCTATCGTTATCACAAACCCGAAGAGAGGAATTTTTAACGCACTATTACCTCACGGTTGCACAATGTATCGATAAAAATATCGAACTAATCAGCTCCATCCGAACATTTTCGCAGTATCCCGATTTGCTTTCAATGCTTCAGCCGTACACGGGTTATACGATGAACGAGCTTCAGCGCCTATCTAAATTAAGAGAAGAACTACCGCCTTCCGTGCCTACCACTCCGGAGGAGATCGTTCTGGTGGACATGGAGCTTCGACACCTACTTTGTCCTGGTAATCAGACCACCAAACAGGTCCACTCTCATTCCGAGCGCCGCCATAAGACAATGTTAAGAGTGTCCCCCGAGCGACGCAGTGAGACAAGCAAGCTGCGTCAGCTTGTCGCGGAAAAAGAAAGCGTTATCCGGGCGCTAATGATTCAGATCGTAAAATTGAAAGTTCAATTGCCTGGGGGTAGAACTTTTGGCGCGTAACAATGGTCTTCTTTCCTCAAGTGAACAGAGATTAAACGCTCATCCCGGCCTATCTTCGGATCAAAGGGATCGATTCATTTCACTTGCCAAGAAAGCTGGGATGACATGCAAACAGGTTCAACCAATCGTAAATATTTCGCCCAAATATCTCAGACAGAAATGGATAAAAGTCCCTTATACCCGTGTTCCTAGAAAGCTTAAGGTTCACAATGCTCACAAAGGGATAATCCTGGAACTATTACTCGAGGCGGAGATTGACATCTATACGATCAGCGGAATATTCAATTACACGCCTGTTACAGTCTTGCAATTTCTTGAGACCGAGGGTGAAGAAGGAAACTGGAAAGTAAGGCAATGCCGAATCTGCCGCGATCCTTTTGTTACCTTCGACGAGCGAAGAGTGTGTCAAAGGACAAGCTGTATTGAAGAAGATCGCAGCGCTAAAAAACATAGCGAGAACTTTTAAAAGCCCACCCGATATTCTTTCTTTCGCCAAATCACAAAACCCCATTTTTCAGGAACGGTTCAATCTTTTTGTGTTTCTTTTAATTTTTTCTTAAAAAAGTAATTTCTTGTTGCGAAAGCTGTTTCAGAGGGCGTCGCTGGTCACGTAGCTATATATGTTGCATACATGTTGCCACGATATGATTCATGTCGATGTTTTATTTAGCGAACTTGGAGGTACTACCCTTTTTATCTCTTTAACTGTGTTGGCGCGCCTCTTTTGTTTATCGCCGGGGTGGTATATTTATGATAGTTTTCTTGATCCGAAAATGTTTTTTTCTTGACTCGATTTTTGATTTATGATATTTTTCGAATCATAAAGATTTTTTGCAATGCCCAAATCGTGGGTGCCTGGGACGAAAGTCCAAAATATCAAGTCGTTTGACCTTTCCGGGTTTTTCTAAAAAAAGAAAAAGGCGGAAGGGTTTTTTTGCGTCTACTTCTAATCTTCCCGCCATTTGCATATAAGCTCCTGTATTATCATCCATTCTTATCCGCATCGCCCACTGATACCGAGTCATTTTCGATCTTTTAAGATTAAGGGTTTCGTAGGTTGCCGCATTAACAATTAATGCGGCCGTTGCAACCGACGCTCTTAATATCTCCTCAGCAGTTTCTCATGAATGACGGCGCCTATCAGCTTCGTTCAAATCCTCAGATCGCTTCTTTTAAGAGTCATCCGGTGTCAATCTCACGCTCGACGCATCGTTGTTTCCGCGCCTAATCCCCGCTTAAATCTGTCACGAACAGCGTCCTTCCGGTCAATCGAGACCTCTTACGACGGTTTCACCAAACGCTAAATCATGCCCTAAACGGTTTTGACTTGTCATCGCCCACGTTACCAATTGGTAGATCAGCAGCTCCGAACCAACGCAGATTTGCGACGACGTTGGTCCCACTTCGCGCTCCATCTTTGTCCCTTCCGGCCTAAGATTCCGTTTCCTGGCACACCTTCGCGTTGACCATGGTGAGCTCGGCCCCTCCTCCGATGGCGCAGTATGCCGGTTAAGTTTTGCGCGATCCTCATCTTAATTGAGGAACGCTTGTATCTTTCAGAAGCCTTTTGGGTCCTCAATCAGAACACGACTTGCCACCTGGCTATGCGATCAACCGCTACTATTCCGTCGGATCGCTTCTACTTTTAATTGGGGTTCAATCAGTCTGTTCGCTGTTCTTGTAAGACCGAACTCACATGATGCGATCAGGTCGAAGGCATTTGGATACAGTTCGTCTTCCGGCCGCGTACGTTAGAATATTGGATTTGTGTATCATTAACCGTTCAAATAGGAGGGAACGATTATTGAAGAGAGAAGGAGTATGGGCCACTTTGCATCGACATTGGTGCACGCAATGTCGAGGTTCGCAGTTGTGTATGAATCAGTGCGGTCATCGGCGGAGGATCAGACCGGGAGAACCGTCGGTCCTGAATGACTTATTCGAGGTCTGTCTCAGTTGCCGAGGGCTCAAAGAAGCGGTGAAGCGTTTCGATTCTTTGACCGTGAAGATACTCATCCTCCAGTCGCATTTGCAGGGGTCGGATCCGTTGAACGGGGTCTGTTGGAACTAAGAAATGCGAAGACTGGTTTCTCGTGTTCCATGAGTTATTGGTATACCCTTCTGAGATTCGTTTTACTCCGATCAGTGACGTTGACGTTCAAGATGGGGTTTGATATGGTCTATAAATGGGGGATAATAGATGGACTTTCTCGTAAAGCAACTTCGGGTCTATGCTGATACTTCTGTCTTCGTGGTTGTTTCGATGATGAGTTTTCAGCGGAGAGTAATCAATTCTTTGCTGAGGTGAAGTCAGGAAAGTTCTTGCTCGTAATCTCTGAAACGACGTTATTTGAATTAAAAGAAGCCCCCAAGGAAGTAAGAGGAGTACTGACCGCATTGCGTACAGAATCAGTCGAGATCATTGAAGGCGCAGAAGAAATCGCTGCGCTGCGAGATGCTTATATTAAAGCGGGAGTTTTAGGTGAGGCATCGATCCGTGACGCGGCGCATGTGGCTTCGGCGAGTGTGGCGGATGTAGATCTCATCGTGAGTTGGAATTTCAAGCATATCGTTCATTACGAAAAGATCCGCGGATTTAATGCGATAAACTTGCTCAAAGGATATCGGATGATTGAAATCTATTCACCGAAGGAGGTGATCGAACCATGAAGAAGAAGTTTGACGCTGTTGCTATGAAACATGAAATCCAGGAACGGCAACAAAGACGGTTGAAAGGTTTGTCCCCCGCCGAGGAGAGCCGGCTCATTCATGACGAGATCATGAAAGACGATGAGTTAGCGCGGTTTTTGAAGATCTCTAAGCGGACCGCCGGTTCCAAACGTTCCTAACCCCCGAGGAGATACTGGCGGTACTCGACGACGCGGCAAAGCCCCTCTCCAGCGAAGAGATCAGGGCGGTGAATTGACATGACAAATAAAGTTCTGAGAGATTGCGATAACGAAGTGAAAGATATCCGTGATCATGGCCTTCGGGGTGCGGATGATGAACAAAATATATCGATTCAGTCAAGAAAGTCAGGCTGCGCTCATACGGGTGACCTCGGTTTGGGAGCTTACAAAGGCAGACTTTAGAGGGAGTCTGGTGATTATCGATCCAGGAAGGATTAGAATTAGAAAGCGGGGTTAGCCATGATTTAAAACCTCGATAGATGTTTCCTAAGAAGACGTCAATAGGATTGGAAGAAGCCTGAGGAGGATTTCCCCAGGCTTTTTTAGTTTTTGAGGATTCGGCGAGGGGAACGCCGCCGGCGGAAGCACTTTCTTTTTCCGCCTTAATGGAATCCATCATAGATAGCCCGAAGCCCGGGACACAGTCGAAGCCCTGCGGAGATTCTGACCTCCATAGGGCTTTTTTATTGGCATGGGAGTCGATTCGTTTGGCTCGGAGCATGTCATTCCAAATCAACCAGGGCGCATAAAGCCCAAGAAAGGAGAAACCATGAAGAGAATCATCGGCGAACCGGCGAGGGAAGAGGTCCTCTACAGGGAACTGAATAAAGAGCTGCCTTACATGGACCGGGGGATCGATTGGAGCGATTTAAAGAAACACCGGCGCGACATACGGGTCGACCGGGCGATGGGGAGGTAGGGTCATTGAACAATCAAATAAGCGGGAGGTCAATATGAAGACGTATCAGAATATCTTTCACGGGACCGTTTTGTCCCTGTTGGTGTTCAGCGGGGTCATTCTGGTTTCGACCCTGGTCTTGTTTCTCTGGGCGGGGGCGGGGATGATCTTGGGCTACCCATCGGGCGCTTTGGCCAACCTGGGGGTCTCGGTGTTCATGCTCGCGCTCGCCGTGGTTCTCTTCGGATGGATCTACCAGGTGGCTCAGAAGGTCTTTATCCCTTTGAGCGATCGGTCCGGGCTTGAAGAGAGAACAAACGGGACACTCTTACAAAGAAAAAGGGATCAATCAGCGGTAACTGATTGACCCCTTCTGAAGGCCCCTTATTAGGAGACCATTCTTTCTGATACTCAAGAATCAGTCTACTGATTTGGGGCCTTTTTGTCAATCGAAAACGTCCATCATCTCACTCAAATGACAAGGAGGAACACCCATGAAGAAGAATCAATCCCGCGGAGGAAAGTTTTTGGCCAGATGGAACGGAGAAGCCCCAAAAGGACATGAGAGCTCACCCCTTTGCTATCAGCGAGGACAGAGGGAAGAAGATCGGCGCCTTCGGTATTCCGTCGGTTCTGGGTCTGGAGCTTCTAAAACGTTATCCCAAAAACCTAAACCTAAAAAAGGAGATTGAATATGCGCGGGATCAAATCGGGTCATAAAAAGAGTGAAGCAATCGGCGCCGTCGGGGCCTCCGTTCCGGCCGTCCAAGAATCGGCGGGCGGGACATTTAACAGGAGCCGGTATTCAAGGTATCTCTCCTGGAGAATGTCGGCCAGACATTACGCCCAAAGCTTCGGGTTGAAATTCAAGGCGGCCGACCGGATCTCCTTGTTCATCTATCAGGTGGTCGGCGAGGAAGACCTCCGTTTTTTGTCGGCGATGGAGAGGTGGGTCGGGGAGGTGGCGTTGGCGAAGGGATCGATCGATGAGATTCTTGAGGCGATTCTGGTCTTAAAGGTCTGCAGGATCGATCCAGGCAGCGTCAGGAGTTGCCGGAGCGTGCGGGGAGAGGTCATACGATACGTGAAGTCGCGATATACCCACTGAGGTCGAAGGACGCAGGGGGAGGGTCTCCTCTTCCTGCGTCTTACCTCGAAAAAGGGAGCCGAACTGTCCGGATTCCGAACACCCAAACAGCGGACGATCCCGATCCGGGACTCCTTGGCAGCCCGGGATATTTCGAGCGGCCGGTGATAAGTCCCTAACATCAAAGGGGGTTTGGGAGGTTGCGATTCGCCCGGATAGAACGAATCGGTTTCTTTCGTCCCCGGCATAGAAGTTGCGCTTTAGGAACCTCACGATCAATTAAATTTAGGCTATCTCAACAGGAGACACTCAAATGAAACTCGAACCTACGGAGAAAAAGAAAGGGCTCACATCGAATGCGCTTCTTGTCCTCGAGAAGCGTTATTTAATGAAGGAAGATGGGAAAGTCGTCGAAACACCGGAGATGCTTTTTAGAAGGGTCGCCTGGAACATCGCCGAAGCCGATCGACTCTATGATCCGGCCGCCGATATCGATTCAGTCTCGGAAGAGTTCTATCGGCTGATGTCGGATCTTCGGTTTCTTCCGAATTCGCCGACCCTCATGAACGCCGGCCGGGATCTGCAGCAGCTCTCGGCCTGTTTCGTCCTGCCGGTCGGAGATTCGATGGAGGAGATCTTCGATGCGATCAAGCAGACGGCGATGATTCATAAAACCGGGGGCGGCACCGGCTTCTCCTTTAGCCAGCTTCGGCCGAAGAACGATCACGTTCGGACAACCGGCGGCGTCGCATCGGGACCGATCTCCTTCATGAAGGTCTTTAATCATGCGACGGAGGCGGTCAAACAGGGTGGCACACGGCGCGGCGCGAATATGGGGATCCTCCGGGTCGATCATCCGGACATCTTGGATTTCATCCGGTGCAAGGAAGACACGGGGGAGGTGATTAATTTCAACATCTCAGTCGCGATCACCGACAGCTTCATGCAGGCGCTCGAAAAGGGAGAGGATTATCCGCTCGTCAATCCGCGGACCGGGGAGGTGGTCAGGAAAATATCGGCCCGGGAGGTGATGGAGCAGATCTCACGGCAAGCGCACAAAACGGGCGAGCCGGGACTCTTCTTCATCGATCGGGCGAACAAGACCAACCCCACGCCTCTCATTGGTTCAATCGAGGCGACCAATCCGTGCGGAGAACAGCCGTTGCTGCCCTACGAGAGCTGCAACTTGGGAAGCGTCAGTCTGGAGCGGCACCTCATCGAGGAGAATGGAAAATACAGGATCGATTGGCCTGCGCTGGAGGAAACGATTCGATCTTCCATCTATTTTCTCGACAACGTCATCGATATGAACCGGTACCCGCTGAAGGAGATCGAGAAGGTCACGAAAGCGAATCGAAAGATCGGGTTGGGAATCATGGGCTTCGCGCGGATGCTGTTTAAATTGGGCATCGCTTACGACTCGGAATTGGGACTCGAGACGGCCCGACAGGTCATGGCGTTCATTCGAGACACCGGGTATCAAGAGTCGGAACGTCTCGCGGAACAGAGAGGGGTCTATCCGAACTGGAGCGGATCCCGTCATGAAGAAAGGGGAGAGAAGGTCCGCAACTCGTACATCACCACGGTCGCGCCGACCGGGACGATCTCCATGATCGCCGATACCTCCGGAGGGTGCGAGCCGGAATTCTCCCTGATCTGGTACAAGAACGTGATGGGGGGAGAGAAGCTCTCTTATGCGCTCGACTACTTTGTTGAGGTGGCGAAGCGAGAGGGTTTTTGGAGCGACGATCTTCCGAATCAGATCATCGAGAACCATGGATCGGTCCGGGGACTCGAGCAGATCCCGCTGGAATGGAGACAAGTGTTCGTAACGGCGCATGAGATCTCGCCCAAATGGCATGTCTTGATGCAGGCCGCTTTCCAGGAATTCAGCGACTCGGCCGTCAGCAAGACGATCAATCTCGCTCCCCACGCAACCGTCGAGGAGGTGAAGGAGGCCTATCTTTTGGCTTACAACTCAGGCTGCAAGGGAATCACCGTCTACCGGGATGGCAGCCGGCCGGATCAGGTGATGAATGTCGGAAAGGTCAGCGCGAAGGAAAATGGAAACGGTACAGGAGATTTACAAGGGATGCTTCACTGGGGCGATGTTCTGGATTTGCCGGATATCGTCGACGAGAAACGGGTCCGCGTTCGAACGAAGGATGGGAACGCGTATATTCACGTCGCGTTCCTGAATGGAAAACCGCGGGAGATCTTCGCCAACCCGGCCTTAGGACAGCATCAGAGCCTGGTTGCGATCGTCGGCCGCTTTGGTTCGGAGATTCTGCGATTGGGGGGATCGATCACAAGGATCGCCCATCATCTCCATGAAGTTCATCGGGAGTACGGCGACATCCGGGTTCCTTTGATGGCGATCAACGGAGGAATTCAAAAGGTCATGGATTCCGTCGGCCAGCCGGTCACAATCACCGAGCCGTGTCCCGAATGTAAAGACACGATGCGGATGCAGGAAGGGTGCATGAAGTGTCCGAACGTGGAGTGCGGCTATAGCCGGTGCTGATCGCTCCGCTCGAATATCGCTCCGACCCGGAAGATTCTCTTTCAGTCGAGCGAAGGGTCAAAAACCTTGAGGACGTTTAAAATATGCGTTTGAAGCGAAGTGAGAAAGAGATCAATCAGCTTCGGGCCCGCGGCGCTTGCGTTCATTGCGCGACGGGAGGTCCGGAGGGGACACGTTTCGTGGTGGCGCTTTTCTGGGAAGAGAGCGAGAAAACCTATCGTTGCGTCTATTGCGGGGAAAGACAGGATGTCACATTCAAAAAGGGAGGTATCAGGATGAAAACGGAAAGAAAGGTCATTCAAATGGCAGGGGTGGCTTTATGGATCCTCCTGGCCGGGGCGCTGCAGGGTTGTTTCGGCGCCTTCCAGGCGGTGTCGGGAGCGACAAACGCCTATCACGCCGGACGCGCCGGGGTCGTAGGGTATGAGGCCGGAAACATGGCCAAAGAAATGAGCGGTATCACACCGGTCTTCGCGGGTTACGACGTGATTAAAGTCTCAGCTGAGATCACGCCGGCGAAAAAGGAACAAGAGGCGGTGATTAAGGCGGCATTTCAGACTGAAGTCGTACGCGCAACCCGGGGATACGCCGCTGGATTGGACCGGACCGTCATCGTCTGCTCGGACGATTGTCCTTCGGAAGGGAAATTGATTTTGGTCCACTTTCGCGAGGAGGGCCGTTCCGGGATGGCGATGAAAATTCTTGCGGGCGATCGCTTGAAAGGCTCCACGATGATGATCGATCGCGAAAAGGCCACCTCGGTCTCTGTCCTGAGCGTGATCGGAGAAGATTACGCGGGATTGGTCGCAATGGTCAATCGCTCCATTCTGCAGGCCTTTCTGAAGGAAAAGGAGGGAGATCCAAAATTCAAGGAGTATGCGGAGCGTTTAAACGCGATTCCTTTCGTCTCGAAAGAGGGCTTGCCTGAGTTAACGACCCGTTGAATAGGAAGAGAACGGCAGGTCGGGTGGGGTTAGCGGATTCCTTCTTGATCCGCTAACGCCCCACGCTGACTTTTAGGCAATTGAAGATGAAAACGAAACAATAAATTAACCGGAGGTGGCGCTATTTCAAAACATCTTTTCAGAACCATGCACCAGGAAGAGCCGATCGATATCTATTTTGGCTGGGATCGTCCTCTACAGGGATTTTTTATGTTCATCGAAAACCCGGAGTGCAAGGATGAAGAGGAGCGATTTCTATATTCAAATTTAAATGAAGAAGAGTCTCATCCAAAATCGATTCAGGGTTTTTTGGACGTTTTGGAATCCTTCCAAATATCTCTGCCTGCGGCGATGATTGACGAGGTGCTCCGCGATGGTCGAGAGAATTACGGCAATAAATTCGTAGAGCATCAGATCATCAATGGACAGTACCAAAGAGTACAAAAGGTCTAAAGGAACGAAGCCCGGTTCATACCGAATCGGAGATCACATCTAACCCAACCACATCCTGTGAAGGCGTCGGTTGGAAGCCTTTTTATGGACCAGCTTTGTCTAACCTCTCTCTTACAAATTTTCCGAATTCGTCGGTCACTCGGATATAACTATGACCCAATTGAATGGCGCCTTTGAAATCCTCTTTACCAGAAGGCGTGATATCGATATTCGGGAAGGCCGTTTTGAAATCGGATATAACTTGGTCATAATATAGAGGTTGGTCAAACCAAATCTTGCCATAGGCCAATGAAAGGTTATTGGCGTAGATATAGAATGGCCATCTTGCGCAGTCCGCGTCCTGCCTGCGTTCCTGGTCGGTCCGTTCACGAACGGCGCTGGCGCAGGCATAATAACTCAGGAAGCACATCTCTCCCACCGCAACTTCCAATAGACAGTCCCCGAGTCGAAGGTTCTTCGGCTGCTTGGCAAACGATAATTCAGCGTGGGGTTGGTCGAAAGGGCGTCGATCGATCGGGAGGATTGGTCGACCCGTGACCCCGGAGACCTTAATGAAATACTGAGCGCCTTTCCTAAGAACGATATTATGATTTCCCTCGCTTGGGGTGCAGTAGTGATTGAGGATGTTGTCGAGACCGATATCAATGTCGATTTCTGGAGGTTTTGTAGTTTGTTTATTGGCGCGATTAAATATATCAACTGTGTCACAGAGCATCTTCAGCCCATCTTCCCTGATCGAAACATAATCGACGCCGGCGATGATCTGGGCCTCTAGGCGAGTCAATATCTCCGGGTCGTTGATGAGAACGCCCCATTCATGATTGCCGTCGAGCCCTTTCCCAGTCAGATTCGCCGATGTCACGATACCGTCTGTGTATTTTCCGTTTTTCTTAAATAGGTAAACCTTCCCGTGTAATTTCTGATCGATATGTATAACAGGCCACCTGATAGAGCTGCACGATCGAAGCGAGTCGACAAAACTTCTAATCGAGTACGGCTTAACGAGTTGGTCGTCTTTCCAGGGCCTGCATGTTGTCACGAGGGTTAAATCTTTAAGCCCCGAAAGAGTTAAGTCTTTAAAGAGGGGACCGAAGTCGCGATACAAAAATGGGCTTGCGATTAAAACCTGGTCGGAGGAGGCCAAAAATTGGCGGATCATTTTCAAATGATTTCCAATAAATTGCTCCGCAGTGTTCTTAGTGAGGTCTTCGGGATTTGAGGAGTCGGTGTTTGAGATTAATTGCATCGCTAAAAGTATGCAGTGGAGTCGAGATGAGTAATAGCTGACCCAAGAAAGTGTAAGACAGTATCTTCAGCGACGAATCAATGAATTGTACAAGCAGTAGCTTCGATTCTTATACCGCACCCTGGACAAACCGGCTCCAGGAGGGTGTATCTCCTGCCAAATGTAGACACTTCCTTAAAGAAAACCTTGGTTTTAAAAAGATCGATTCTCGGCCACAACAGACCGGAGGGTCTTGCCGAATTCGGCTCCCCTCAAAGACTTCTTTGGAATAAACGGCAATTAAGAATTTCTCTTCGGCTGTCATGCCCAGAGTTTATCAACCGTTCCGCTTGGCTGTCAAGCGGTCTAACAAAGCGCCCTTCTCGGATTTCCCGGGAGGCTAATTAAAGGAGGTATCAAATGAGATGCAATCGATGTGGTGGGAATGTCGTCAATGAACCTGTTCATACAGAGGAGGGATCTTTTGAGCGGGGAAGGTGCGTCCAGTGCGGGCGGGATCCCGGAACGACGAACAGACCGGCGATCCGGCTTAGCGGAAATCGCTCGCGATATCGACACGTGGGCTTTTCATTCGCCCAGTAGACAAAGCAAACTTTTAAACTTAAGGAGGTATTAAATGACGATGACTTGTACAGCAACCCCGAACGAAGATGTGTTATCGACCGAAGCGGCAAAGGCCAGGGTTTATATTCGAAGGGCCGCGGCCGGCTTGAAGCTCGTCCGAAGGGAGGAAGAGTTCGCGTTTCCTGAGGGGAAGGAATATCTGCGGGAAATTCGGATCCATCGACTCCTTCAGGGAAGCGCGAGGAAAACAAAAAGGGATCAACCAGCTCGAACTGATTGACCCCTTCGAAGGCCCCTTATTCAGGAGACCATTTTCAACTCAGATTTTAGTCTACTGGTTTGGGGCCTTCTTGTCAATCGAAATCAGTAACCACACAAAAACATGACGAGGAGGAATACCCATGAAAAGATCTTCGATCGGAGGCAGATTTCTCGCAAAATGGCAGGGGAATGGACCGACAGGGAAAGGAAGCTCGCCGCTCTGTTTTCAGAAGGGGCAGCGCCAGCCGGATCGGATCCACAACTTTTCAATCGATTCTCAAGGATGCCGGATATGGAGCTTCTAGAATAAGAGGCTCCTAACCGAAGGGGCGCAAGCTTCAACGGAGGAAACGGGAAATTGACTGGCAGACCTCGGGCGGAGAGAATCCTCCCGGGGTCTGCTTTTCTTATGAGGATCGCTCTATGAGGAAAAATAGATCAGTTGTAGGGTCAGATCAACGAATAAGCATCGCGCCAGAGCGCCTGTTTTCAGACGCCATTTGCAATATTGTATTTTGCCAATCTCTTAAGCGCGCCGATCCGAAAATTCACGATCGGATGCGGGGACATTTGGAAGCGGCGAAAAAGGAGCTCTTTCGCTTGATCCGGAAGGACCGGCGAACGCGATTCTCAAAGGTGGTAAACCGCCTTCGGCTGGATCCGAACGGACCGCTGCCGAACGGCTTGGTCGAAAAATTTGACCGAAAGTACAACTCACTAATATAAATCGAAAGGAGGGCCTGTGAAATCGACAGTCGCTGCAGCTAAACCGCAAGAAGATTTCATCCATTTCAGCGACGCGGCGGCGGACGGAAAGGTAGAGATGTTCCGCGAGCCTGAATCGATCCTGGAAGATCGCCAATCCGGATCGTGCGCCGGTGTTCTACGCCCCGGGATTAAAGTTCCGAAGGAAGAGGAGCCGAATCGTTTGACTCCGAACGAACTCGCGATTTATCAGAAGATGATGAAGGAGAATATTTCTCCGCGAGAGATCGAAAAGGTGATCGGAAAAGAGCTCAAACCGAAAAACGTCGGGTATTTTTCGGTGTACGGGACGGAGTGCAAGAGCGACCCGCAATCGGCAGACCGGATACGGGAACTCTATGCCAATGAGAAAGGGGAGATCAAACGCCTTCGGATTATTTTTACCGACAACAATTGGTGGAAGATTATTCCGCATAAGTTGATGGCGTTTAAAAAACGGGGGCTTTATTGTTCCTCCGAGCCGATCAACGGACAGTTGATCGCGACCCGGGATACGAGCCTGGACGGACCCGAAGACAATGGGAGTACGCCGAACCGTCCGTTTCGGAGAACGTTGAAGAAATTCCCCTGCGTGCCAGATGAGTGCCCGGTCTATCAAAACGGGTATTGCAGGCTCTCCGGACTGATGAACTTCCTCATCGTTGGCGTGCCTGGAACGGACATCTGGAGGCTTCCGACGAGCTCGTGGTATTCCGTCCGAGGGGTCATGGAAAAGATCGTCCGTTTCAACAAAGCGCTCTCCAAGGCGGGGGGCTCTCTCATCGGAATCCCGTTCTGGCTTTTTAAATACGAGTTGGAAGTCGCAGGTTGGGACGCAAAGAAGAAAACAAAGATCCGGCTGAAACAGTGGCTTTTCGGAATCGACTGCCCGGAACTGCCCCTGTCGGATTTAATGGTGAAACACGCGGGTTTCGACATCAGTGGATCGTTTCAATTGCCGATGGCGCCGAATCGTCCCGCTGCCGGGGATCCTGGAATCAGTGTCCCGGCCGTTTCTTCAGAGCCTAAGCCAGTGGATGGAGCCGATAAGAAAGATATTCCAACCGACCGTAAAATCGAACCCCCGACCACCGTCACACCGGAGGTCAATGAGGAACGTCCGGCGTCATCAGAGGGCGAAGACAAGGCAAAATCGATTCCGCTGTTTCCCGCGAGCCATACGGAAGGTGAGATAGAACACTTCAGAACGAAAATCCAGAACGAAGTCGAACCCCGGGGACCGGTTCCGATGGACTTTATCAATCTTCAAACGGGCCGGCTTCATAAGACGAGGATGAGCGATCTTACCCTCGACGAGCTCAGAAACCTAGAACGATCGATCGAGGAATATAAAATCTCTCCATGGGAACGCTGCTCATCTTGCCGGGGCCTTCTCTCGCCGGATGTAAAAGGATATTCACTCAAGCATTTCCAAAAAGCGCTCTGCCGAGAATGCCAAAAGAAGGAAAAGGGAGCCTCCAACCTTCCTCCACAACTTTCGGTCGTCAGAAAACCGACCGGACAAATACTGGATGCAGGATTCTAAATTGAAATCATTCAGAGAGGTAGGTCCTTGCCTTTCGCAAGGGCCTGCCTCCGGGAGGTTCATTTGATCTCACAACCATTGGATGAAATAAAGGAAATCCCGATCCAGGAGGTCGCAAGACGCCTTGGATTGGAGGTAAAGGGACAGCTGGCCCACTGTTTCTCGCATAAACCCGATCGCAACCCTTCCCTCCGGTTGAACCTCAATAAAAACCAGTTTCACTGTTACGTCTGCCGGGGTGTCGAGGGATCGGTCATTGACCTGGTCATGCAGGTCCTCGGTCTCGACTTTAAAGAGGCGATCTCCTTTCTTCAGGAAGGAAGGGAGCGGTATCCTTCAGAGAGGGTCCAGGCGCGGTCGACGGACGCAGTGTCCATCAGTCCGGAGAGGAAGAGCGAGCTCCTTCAGGCGTTCATGAATGCGGCGCCGGTGGAGGAGACGGGGGTTCAATATCTCGCGTCGCGCGGAATCCGAAAAGAGACCATCGAGAAGATGAAAGTCGGGTATCTCTCTCCCGATCGGTACCTTTCGGCTTATCGGAGGTTTCGGGATCGATATGGGTTGGAGATCCTGAAGGCGGCTGGGTTGACGCACTTTTACATTTTCGCCAAACAGCAGCTCCCTTTCCTTCTCTTTCCCTACTATATCGAGGGAAGGATTCAATCGATTCAAGGCCGGTGCCTTTTGACCAAAGAGGAAGCGGTCACACAGAGGGTGAAGCGATTTGCGATGACCGAACGGGCCGCTTATTTCTATCACCATGACCTCATCGCGGAATCGTCGGTCCTCTTCATCTGCGAGGGGGAGATCGATACCCTGACGATGCTCCAATCTGGATTTCCCGCGATCGGCAGTCCCGGAACGTGGGGTTTTGACGAGCATTGGCTCGATCTCTTTGCAGGCAAAACAGTGGTCCTCTGCCTGGACCCCGATCCCGCCGGCGAAAAAGCCGCGGCATGGGTCGGGGAGGAGCTGCACCGGAGAAACAGCTTGTGTCTAAAGCTGCATCTGCCGGCTGGATGCGATATCAACGAATACATCAGAAAGGGGGGATATATTGGAAGCGCTCAATCTGGAACGACTCAACCCTGAGCAGAAAGAGGCCGCGCTTTCTCGAGGCTGTCCGCTTTTGGTGCTCGCCGGCCCGGGAACGGGGAAGACCCATACGATCGCGACCCGGATCGCAGCACTGGTACAGGAGGGCGAGGATCCTGAAAAGATTCTCGGCATTACCTTCACCAACCGGGGAGCCCAAGAGATGCGGGACCGAATTCTCTTCTTGAGCGGCAAACGTCTCTCTTGGATCCGAACAATCCACGGCGCCTGCGCGCAGATTCTGAGAATGCATATTCACAAGCTCGCAGGATACAGCGGGGCGTTCAACATCGCTTCCACCGAGCAGTCAAACAAAATTCTCAAAGACACCATTCGGCAACTCGGTCTGAATGAGGCCGCTTTGGATCTGACCGAACTCGGCGGCCGGATCGGCCGGGTAAAGGCTCAATTTAGTTCTTCAGAAGGCCTGGCTCAGGAGAAAAGCGATTTCGTCGAAATATTCAACCTCTATCAGGAGCGGATGCGTCTTCAAGGATGCATCGACTTCAATGATTTAATCTACCTCACCCTTCGGCTCTTTACCGAGGATGCGGCGATATTGGGCGAGGTCCGCGCGCTCTGGAATCATCTGATCGTGGATGAAGTTCAGGACGTCGACCTCGCGCAGTACCATCTGATCTCCCTTCTGGGAAAGGACCGGGGGATCGTAGTTGTGGGAGACGACGACCAGTCGATTTATTCATTCAGATCGGCCACCCCGGACGTCCTAAAACATTTTGTCGCCGATTTCTCTCCGAAAATCATCACGCTGAATGCAACCTTCCGTCTTCCGAGGTTGGTCGTGACCGCGGCGGCGGCGTTGATCAAGAACAACTTTACACGGTTTCAAAAAGAGCTTTCCTCTGTCAGGGAAGAAGAAGGGACCATCGAAATTAGAGGGTTTGGGTCGGAGACCGAAGAGGGAGAGTTCGTCGCGCGGGAAATTCAGGCGCATCTTCAACGGGGCATTCCTCCCGAAGAGATCGCGATTCTTGCCCGGCGTCATGTTCAGCTGGCCCAGGCGGAAGGGGCTTTAAATCGCCTGGGTATTCCCTGCCGCAAAGCGGGAGACCGCTCCTTCTACGATCATCGGGAGGTCCGAGATATGCTGGCCCTGATCACCGCGGTCGCCCTTCCGGAAAACACATCGGCGTATGAGCGCTTACTCAAGTTGGAGTCTGGGGTCAGCGCCCGGGTTGCCGATCTCTTGGAGGACCTGGCGGAGCGGGAGGGAGTTTCCCTGAATCATGCGGCTGAAATGGCGGTCGAGAATGAATATGTCCAAGGAGAGGCGAGAGAAGGGCTCGTTCGGCTCTTCGAGCGTTTGGATCGGCTGAGAAACAGAATGGCCGACCTCTGTATTTCGGATCTCATGCGGGCCGCCGCGGTCGAATTCGGTTATGTCGCCCACCTTCAGAAATTTTGTAAAGGAAAGGAGGACGTCAATAAGAGGATTGGGTATTTAAAGGAACTCGCTCAGATGGCCGACCAATTCGAGCTGAGCGCCGGCCCGAATCTGATCAATTTCCTAAACGAGATGGCGATCTCGGCGATCCAGGGTGGGGTGCCAAAGGAGAAAAAAGGCATCAGACTGATTACATTGCATGGCGCAAAAGGATTGGAGTTTCGTGTCGTGTTTGTGATCGGCGCCCTTCAGGGAACCTTGCCTCATGTGAAAGGGAGCATCGAAGAAGAGAGACGCCTGATGTATGTCGGCATCACGCGGGCCAAAGATCGGGTCTACATCACCCATTCCCGGTATGTGCAAAACGAGGTGAGGGAACCGTCATATTTTATCCACGAGATGGGGAGAATCATCAACCCGAAGATCAAGCCGAAATAAGGCCGAATTCGGCGCAACGACATTCTGGGAGATTGGAAATGAAGATCGAGATTTTAAATAAGGTTCATCCCCTGATGGCGGAGGCGTGGACAAAGGGTTTTCGTCCTTCGATTTTGGAGGATAAGATCATCCTGACCGACCTTTTGGGCGCTTCTCCGGAATCGGCCGACTTAAGAAAAGCTGAGGCGGAGGAGCTGCGGAGCCGGATTGATCAAAACCAAGAAGAGGTGCTTATCTACCTCGACCAGCTGGAAAGTCTTCAGGTGAAGATCGACAGCAAGGTCTTAGGCGACACGGTTTGGATTGTCGGAAGCGAACACGCCTTGAAACGCTTGCCTGAAAACCAGGTGGGATATCTTCCGGAGGAGATTTACAGAATCAAGCAGGCAGGTTGGACAGAGGAGCATCTCAGGAAGGTCCATCAAGCAAAGAAATTTTTCGGGGGGACGATAATGAAGTAGAAAAAATGTCCGCTTATTTCTGTAGGATCAACGCGCATAGGGGGGTATCGATTACCCGAAGATTATTGCATGAACCTTCTATTGACGAAAATGGTGAACTATGGTATGAATATCTAAACGAACCATTTGCTAGGAGAACTACTATGGCTACGGCTCCCGCTAAGTTTAGGCTGTTCAGGCATGTCGAGCGAGGCCTCTATGATGCGACCGGCTCGATCAATCTGGATAATCTTAGAAAGGAGTTGGGGCTTACGGTTGAACAGATGGCCCAGGCGGTCGGCAAGAATTTGCGCACCCTTCAAAAGAACCCGCGTTCGCGCCCGATTCAAGAGCGGCTTACCCACATCGTGGCAGTCCTAACCCTGCTGCATGAGTTGACTGAAAATGCGGAAGAAGCGCAACTCTGGCTCAATGCTCCTAATCCTGACTACGCCGGACTGACCCCTAAACAACTCATCATCCAAGGTAAGGCCCAGGCCCTCATTGACTATCTCAATGAGATAAGGACCGGGGCCCTTCGCTGATGCTACCCGAGCATCGGGTTCTAAAATTTCTAAGACAGGTTTCACCCGAACCTCTCTCCGGCGCTTTTTACCGGATCGTCCGTGTCGATTTTATACAGGATCCCCTCGGAGCATTCGGATCAAAAAAGACGGGTGGCCGCTATAATCGAAAAGGCAAGCACGAGGTTCTCTATCTTGCCTCCGGGCCGGATTTGGCTCTTAAAGAATCCCTTCCGGGCTTCTCCGTCAAATTTCCCCCTTCGATCCTCTTCACGGTCGAGGCGAGGCTTGCTAGCATAATCAATCTGACGTCGGCCGAAGTGTGCGAAGGCTTGGGAATAACCGCAGAGAATCTGCTCACCCCATGGCGGCACGCTCAGAACGTGTTGGGAAAGGAGGCGATCACACAACGGCTGGGCCGTCTGATCCGGGCGAGCCGGCGCTTTGAGGCGATCGTCTACCCTTCGCGTGTTGATCCTAGTCGAAGCAATCTTGGGATCCTGATGGATCGGCTAAAGCAGGGATCCTCTATTGATATCTATGACCCCGAGCGGATCATGGAGTGGGTGTTCCGAGGAAAGAAATAAAATAAACTAATCGATTAAAAATAAATGAAGGCAGAGGCCTTGGGAGTTTATCTCCCAAGGCCTCTTTGTTTATCTGCATGGGAGTGTGAATGCGCTGGGTAAAGTTAAAGCTGATCAAGGAGAGTCGCCCAAGTTGGGCAACAAGGCTGATCTCTAAGGAAGCGGTCTACGAGATGCTCACGGCGTATTATAAGTTTCATGATCGGGAGGAAGCGTTGGTGATCTGTCTCGATAATAAGAACGTACCGACTTATATCCATTCCTTGGCGGTCGGCAGCCTGAACTTATGTATCGTTCACCCACGGGAGGTATTCAAAGTCGCGCTGCTTACGAATGCGTCTCAAATTATTTTTATTCATAACCATCCTTCAGATGATCCCACCCCATCAAAGGAGGATCAACAAATCACACAACGCCTTGTGAAAGGGGGGGATCTGATAGGAATCCCTCTGCTCGACTCTCTGATTATAGGAGGGGACAAGGTTATATCAATTGTCGGTCGACAACGTATCCGGACCGACATGGAGTGTTCGCCTAAACAGTGTGAGAATCCGTAATAGAAAGAGGAGGTTAGCCTATGCTTTATCATCATGGCAGTCAATCTTATGAAACGGCCGCCACCGAAGCGGAGATGCGGGCAAGATCGAAAATGGAAGAGATCCTCGAGCGCGGACGGGAAAAGGCCAAAATGGCGATCGAAGGGATTGTAGAGGAATTTAACAGCCGCGCGGACATGTTGGTCCCGACCAATGCAGTCCGATATGAAATCGATCCGGGGGCGGCGACTGCATCGCAAATACGGATCCTCCTGGGAGAAAGACCGTTCAACTTGACGGACCACGCCTTGGGCCAAACCCTTGCCCGGATGGGAATGCCAAAAGCCTATCTTGACCGGCTACGGAGGATCGACGAGCCGTGGGCCAACGAGCTTTTGCTTGGGAGCATGAAGCGGTTGATCGATCATTCGGTGGGGGTCGACCGGCTTCTGTTTCGCTCGGTAGGAAATACGGTGAAGGGCGTTCTCTCTTCGGCCTATCGCCGGTCTCTGGACGCCTCTCCCATTATTCAGGTCTTTATGGAAGAGGGAATCAAAGCGGGACTGGTCCCGGTCGACGGGTTGAACACGGAGACCCGGTTTCATCTCAAGTTGATCTACGATCGTCTTTACTCGCCGGCGCCGCACGAGGTCATTGCCTTCGGATTTAGCCTGACCACCTCGGACTATGGCGCTGGAGCGCTTCAGATCCAATTCTTTCTGATGCGCCTTTGGTGTACGAACTTCGCCATCGGAGAAAACTGCATGAGGGAGATCCACATCGGTCGAAGGTTCAAAACGGAGGACGAACTGGTTCTCAGTCAGCAGACCTACGATCTCGACACAAAGACAGTAGCGAGCGCGGTCAAAGATATCATCGCGGATGGGATCGAACGGCGAGCCGGCGCCGTTTGCGAACTGATCAAGAACGCCAACGAAAAGAAGATCGACGTTAAAGGAGCCCTGGAGAGCTTCCGCAAACGCGGGGTGATCACGAAAGAGCTGGGCCGAACCGCGGAGGCCTTGTATGAAAACGTGAACGACGTCACCTTTCTGCCGCCGGAGCGATCGGCGTGGAGACTATCGAACGTACTTTCTCTTATGGCGCAGAGTCAGGCCGGCGACAGGAAATTGGACTTGGAAGAAGCGGCGATGGAATTAGTCTCGGCCTAACTCGGATCCAAAATCAGTTAAAGGGGGACCCTGGTTTCGTCATCCAGGGATCCCCCTTTTCTTTTGAGGCTGAATCGGAAGGTTCAGTGAGGTGACGATTATAGACCGGAGGAAGAAGGAAGATGAGAGAAAGAAAGTATCATCTTCGCGAGGAAGAACGGGAGCTGATAAAACGTAAATATGATGGCAGGACAAAAACCATCGATGTAATCGATCGAGAATTGGGGTTTCGTTATCCCAGATGGTTCATCAAGCGAATGGCCGCCGATATGGGTCTGACACGTCGAAAAGAGCCCCGATGGTCGGAGCAAGAGGAAGCTTGGCTGGAGCGAAACCTGCCGAAAAAGAAATGGAGGGAGTTGGCCTCCCACCTTCGGCGCTCCGTCACGGCGGTGAGGCTCAAAGCGAAACATCTTCATCTTACGAAGAAATGCGATGGAAACCTAACCGCTGGGGGAGCGGCCGCGATCCTCGGTTGCGACCCCAAGAAAGTCGTCCGGTGGATCGAGCGAAATTTATTGGCGGCCAAACGATATTCGACCGACCGAACGGACGCTCAAGGAGGCCAACCTTACCGGATCGCTCCAAACGATTTGCGGAAATTCATAATTAAATTTCCGATGGAAATCGACCTCCGTCGGGTTGATCCCCATAGCTTTATTGATCTCCTGACCGGAGGGTTGGGATCGGGCCGATTGAAAAAAAAAGAGACCTCTTTGTCGGTCAATGATGAAACCGCCGACGTGGAGAACGGCTCGCTTTAAGAATGGCGGCGCCTTATTAGGATTTGAGCGGGGTCCGCGGAGGACCTCCGGGACCCCGCCTCTAGCAGGAAGGAGAGTATGTCGCGCAGCGTGAAACCATCAGAGCAGCTTGACCTCTTCGCGCTGATCGAAAACGGTCCGATCGCGAGCGGATCGCTTCCCGTATTGATGATCAGCGCCATAGAGGAGAATCATGACAAAAAGAAAGGTTTTGAACTACGGTTCCTATCGAATCTGGTTTTTCCGGATAGTTGGACCACGCAATTTCAAGACGCTGACGATCGAGCGTCCAAATATATCCAATCCATTTATGCCCTTCGCACGGTTGGGAAGCGGCTGAGCGATCTGATCCGGTTAAGTAAAGAGCGTCCCGGACCGGAGCTCGCGAAATCGTGGGAGGCGATGGGGCGGACTTTGAAAGAGATCTATTGCGGTTATTCGGGCGAGGGAGGCCTCCGGGTTTCCGTCGACCTGGTCCGGGCCCAGCTCACTTACCTTCGAGAACGCCTTCCTCCGATGGCGCAGCGCCGGTTGCTCCTCTCCGGCGTGCGCGCCGTCCTTGCGTCTCCTCCCAACGCAACGGTCGAGATCGTCGCGCAGTCTCTCCTACAGGACTTGGATCGGCTCTGCTCTGGGGACGTCAGCGCGGTCCAGATCGAACATTTCCTTGAACGTCTTTCGACGATTGAGAAAAACATCGACGGGGGACTGGTTCCTCGCCCGGGGCGAAAACTCAATTCCGAGGAGGGGAATGGGGCCTATTACTCCCCTGAACTCTTTCAACACCTTCTTCGTCTTCTTCAGATGCCCTCCATTTCCGGAGGCGAAATCAATGTCCTGGAGCCGAACGTCGGCAAAGGGGCCCTGATCCGGCCGATCGCTTCGCATCCTGGTTTTTTAACCCTCGGTTACGACCTAAACCCTCTCTCAGCCGAGATGGCGGAGGTCACCAGTTGGGTAGATCCCACCGCCGTGGCGGAGGCCTGCCGCAACGGGGAGCCCCTCCCCCTTTCGCGCCGCTGCGGCGTTCTATCGGGCCATGCGTTTGACCTATTCGATCAACTCCCCAACGGCCTATTCGATCTGCTGTTGGCAAATCCTCCGTTTATCAATGACATTCCAAAGAAGGGGTTGGAAAAAACCTTCCGGGGATTCGGCCTTTCTAAGCTGGCCGACGGATTTTCGTTGACCTCTTTCACACGCCAGGTTCTTCCGATGAAATTGCGCGACGGAGGTCTGACTCTCCTCGTCTCTTCGGCGCGGTCGCGTGGTTTTAAGCGGGTCCGGCATGCCACCGGGCATACGAGCCACCCGATCCTGATTCTGGCGCTCTCCGGTCAGCCGTTCTCGGCAAACGGAGCGGAACTGGCGCCGATTTCCATGTCGGCCTATCGCTTCGATGGGGAGAAATTGACGGGAAAGGAACAAGTCGAAGCGCAATGTTTCATCACGTTGAGCGCCTACCTTCCGGCTCGCGAAGCCAATGGGAAACAAACGGCCTGGTCGGAATGCGATATTCTGGCGATGGATTATGGTGTCCTGCCGCAATTCGTCGAACTCTACCTGAGTCCGGAGCGATGGGGTCCCCTGGAGCGGCAACATCTGGGGACCTCCTCGCGAATGGCACAACTGGCCAATCTCCTCCGCTTATTCATTCAAATTAAGGAAGCGGTCTTTTCGAGGATCGATAAACGGATTCAGGGGTCTAAACGCTCGTTCCAGATTCATGAAGTCGAACGATTCAGAAAAATGCGCGACGAAGCCGGCGCAAAAAGATTTCAGCAGATCGCGACGATCGCGGACCTTCAGTCCTGGGTCCGGGAGCTCGAATCAAAATGGGATTTTCCGCTGCAGGAGGAAATCCTCCTTCATCTTAAGAGAAATCCTCTTCGGGATCTCCTCTCAAAACGGAAGCGCCGGTCGAAGGGAGGCTCCGTCGTCTCAATCAGCGTGAAGCGGGCCTTCGACGCGATCCTGGCGGTTTCGAACCGTTTCTATTCTCGGTTTTATATTCTCTCCGCGATCTTTCTCTCGACGGCCGGAAAGGAGATCAAAGACATTTACGGGCCGTTCAACGGATTTTGCTTTGAATGTCATCACCCTCTCCTCAGACAAATTCCATACCCGTTTTCCCTATATCTTCTAAACGGCCGCGAGATTACGGGACTTCTGGAGGCCTTTCCGGAGGCTGAACAGAAAGCGGTTATTTCTCACATCGGAGAGCGATCGCGGATTATCAGGCGGTCCGCTGTTCAGTTCAACCAATTCGCCGAGCAGGCGGCGACTGAGATTGCGGGTGCGATCGGGAAAGAGTGGAAGGAGTCGCTTTTTGACGGGGGAATGCCCTCGGCCGGCAAGGCCTTACCTCTTACGCGATCTTCAAACGCGTTGGCGCGAGAACTCGGTCGGTTGCTTCACTCCCTGGCTCAGCAGAATCCGGAGCGGGTGAATGCGATGAATGGGGCCCTCTCTCCCCTGGAATCGATGAACCAACAGGAGCGCTATATTGGTTACCTGAAGCAGTTTTCCTCGTCGACGATATCGGAGCGGAGAATCAAAAATCTCATCGAGAAAACCGACGCGCTGATAGCGCATCTGGAGCAGGTAGAGGGAATTCTCTCCGGAGGTTTCGCGCGTTCAAGGAAGCGCGCCGCCTCCCTCGAGACTGTTTCGTAAAAACATGTTGAGAGTTCAACCGAATTTAAGCGGCCCTGAAGGGGATCCATCTCCCTCCGGGGCCGTGATGTTTTGAGGGTTAGGATGCCAACCCAAACAAGGAGATAAAAATTATGGAGACGATGGAACAACCTTCGATTGGCCTTGATGAGAAGTTTATACCCCTGATGCGGAGGTTCGGCGATGTTTTCTCGGGCGAGCGGATCTGGATCGGGGAGCTGTTGCAGAACGCCCGCCGCGCCGGCGCGACACGCATCTCGATATTGACCGATCCGTCCGATCTTCATTATTTCAGGATTGAAGATAACGGTCGCGGAATCGAGAATTTCCAGGCGCTCCTCGATCCAGGCGCCTCGGATTGGGAACCGGATATCATCGAGAAGGACCTCCCTTTCGGAGTCGGTTTTTGGTCGGCGATCGATATCGCCCGGAGGGTCGAAGTCCGCTCGCGAGGCTGGCGGGCGGTCATTCAAAAGGAGCGGCTTTTAGGAGGGGAGGCGATCCTCCTTCAACGGGATGACATTAAAGAAGGGACCGCCATCACGGTTCACCTGGTAAAACCACTCTCCCAGGTAAGTCACCGCGTCACGGAAGATTTCCGGGATTTTCTGAGCGACCTGGTCCCGGGATTTCCTGTCCCGGTCTTCCTCAACGGGCAGCCGCTCCCCAGGCCCCACGCTCTGGATGTTTGGAAGGGCCTGAAATTTCAATTTCCAGATGGAATCGCTCAGGTCGTATTGGATCGCCAGAACCATCGGCCGCTTGATCTCACCTATTATCAAGGATTGCCTTTGGGACCGTATGGCAATCGCGAGGGGCAGTGGCCGAGCCTTCATGCGGCGGGAATGGTTGTCTATCTTCACCTGATCGGCAATACCTGGAGGCTACAAGCCCCTGACCGCATTTACCTCTACGACAGCGATGAGGTCTATCAAAAGGTCGTATCCCTGCATCGGGCCGTGAAGAGAGCCGTCGCGGAACATATTATTGCGATCGGCAAAGCGGCGGAGTTTTTCGATCGACTGATTGATTGGGATTGTTCGGATCTCGTCCGAGCGCTTCCGATCCCGGCCGATCGGTGGCGGGTAATCTCGCAGCCGTTGCACCTGCCGCAGTTCGAAGCGGATGATCAGGAGCATGCGGTCGCGCTTGTTCCTCCGGGCGATATTCCTTTAAAGGGGGACGGTCGACGCTTCCTGATCGGAACACGTTATTGTTTTTGGCCTTCGGAGGAGAACATGGGCCATCACTTTGCGGCCTATCTCTTTTCCCTTCCGATTCTGGCCGCGTGGGACGATCCGAACCACTGGGTTCGGTCCGCGGAGCGAGCGGAGGAGTTGGAGGGATTTTTTCTACGGAAGCTGAGCGTCTCCGTGAACCCGGCCGAAGTCGTGGCGGAGGGCGAATGGCGTGGAAAGCGGGTCGTGATCTGCAAGCGCCATCATCTCCGTGTGTCCGGATATGGGAAAAAGGAGGTCCGGGAGGACGCGTTTCTTCAGGATACCTTCTGGATCATCGATGGACCGTACCGCGAATGTTATCCGATCGACCAGGCGTTCAGTTATCAAAACGAAGATGATGATTTCGACGCCGCGGGGTTCGAAGAGGACCATATGGAATTTCGGTCCCTATTGGCGGTCCTCAAGAATGACCACTCGAAATTGGTTTCGTGGGCGCTGGAGCGGTACCTGAAACCGCTTCAAGGATTGACGTTCGTGGTGAAAGCCGGCGAGGACAACATCATCGTTGAGGAATTGAAAGGGTAGGAACCAGAGTCAGTTGCACACAGAGGAGGCCCAGCCGATTGTATGTGGCGGGCCTCCTTTGCTTATTGGAAAGAGAAGTTCGGCCGTCATGGAGAGAGGAGCTTTTGTTGGAAAAGATAAAACCGATGTTAAAGATTTTCACACACGAAGTCGTTATTCCGGTAATCGGTTCGGAGATCATCGTATTTCGGGCCTGCGATCCGGTCTGCAAAGAGAACTACGTTGGAACGAGGTTAAATCTCCAGAGCGCTGAGATCCGCGAGGCGCAGTCCGTTAACCGCTTTTTCTGTGCATTCTGCGGACAGGGAGAGGATCGAGGGGCGGATCCTGCGCTGGAGATCGCCGTCGATTCTCATGAAGCTCCAAAGAAAAAGATAACGTTTCCAGCGGAATGAGGGATGGTCGGAAATGCTGATAAAAAAGAAAGTTCGTGAGTTCGTTCATGCCTCAAAATTCCGTATTTCGAAGGAGGCCCTTCCCGCCCTTGAGGAAGCGACGCGGATGATTCTTCGGAAAGCGATGAGCTATTCGAAGCCGTATAAAACGGTTCGATCGGTGGAGATCTTCCTAGCGCTTCGGCCGACTGACCCCGAAAAATCGAAAACAAAAAAGAGAAGAGCCGCGCCGGCGTAAGCAGGGTTAGAACGAGGCGCTGATCGCATTGGGCAACCGAAGAGGCCCTTTCCGTTGAAACCCGGAAAGGGCCTCTTTTTATGGAGATCGATTCTATGAGCGAGAAGGTAAAGTTTATTTACGAATTGACTGGCCAGACGGGCGGAACGCTTTATGAGGCGCTTCGAGAAAAAGACTTCGAAGCGCTGATCGAACGGGAGCGCGAGTACTACCTGAAGGAAACCGAGGTGGGAGGAGAGATACGGAACGCGCTCATTGAGTGGCTCCCGGACCACTTATCGGCCAGCGCCTGGGAAGAGATGAAAAAGATGGCGGGGGTTCAGGATCTTAACGGTTGGTTAAAAGAACACACTGCCGGGGAAGAGGACGAGAACCTCAGACAGGCCTACACGGATGAACAGATCGGTTGGCTGACCTCGACTCAAACAAAAAACGCCAAGGGTGTTTATCTTCCCTTGCTCTGGGAGCATCTCGATACGGAGAATGACGCCCAGGTCGCCCTTTTCTTCAATCTCATTCACTATCCGCCCGTCAATAAGAAGGGAAGGTTTGTCGATTCAAAGGATCCGCTCGAAATCCCCGCAGCCGTGGCCCGAAAGATCAAAAGACTCTCAGAACGGGCGAATATTCTCTCGAGAGAGAGCGGGCGAGGCGCCGGATCCCCCCCGCCGAAAGATAAGCAGGAAGGGAGCGTGGATGAGCGGATGCGAAAGCTCTACGGGAAGTCGACGGAATTGGAATTCCAGGCGGTGTCGGCGCTGATCGCGGTAAAAGGTTTTTACTGCGGCATTCATGGGGAACCGGTTCAATTCGAACGCGCGATGCCGCGAATGGACGTCATAACCTGCCCGAGCTGCGACCACCCGGTCTGTCCGGAATGCGCCAACGCCTATGAAAAAGATCCGAGTACGATCGAAGAGGCGAAAGCTTACATGGATTCCTGTGATGAAGTATCGGGGATGGCTTGGTGCGGCCAGTGCGGGGACTGGGGCGTCGAGTTCATGTTGAGGTTCCTTCGCTTGAAACGGTGCCCGATTCCCGGAAAGTATATCACCGATCCCCTTCCCCCGCGAGAAGCCCGGTATGTCGCTACGAACCGCGTTTCACAACTCCCGAACTTCCTTGGAATCGTGCATCGAGTCGCGAAGAGCTTTCGCGCGGGGATCTCCGGAATCATAAAGTACGAAGATCAAACAGGCGAAATCTGGGGAATCCCGGAGCGACACCCTGAAGGGTGGATCGTCACCATTTGTTATCCGGAGGAAAGATAATTCGCGTTCAAACAAAAGAAGTAGGTGAACAAATGAATTCTCTTGAGAAATTCCTTGTGACCAAGCGCGCCATCGTGAAAGCCCGTCAACCGGGATGGATCAAAGCGATGAACCTGTTGTCGTTGCATGAAAAACGGGAGAAGTTACTCGCTCAAAATGACCATCGACTCCGGACGTCTAAGACTGCGGCCTCTCACAGAAAAAAGATTGAAAAGCGGATTCTGGACCTCCAGACGTTAACCGTTGAGATAAGCCCCGTCAGGGGAGCTTTGGGGGAGTTGATCATCACGGTGAAGACGGATGATTTTCCGCGTCCGATCCTCATCAGAAGGTTCTTTACCAACGCGTTGTACCTGCCGGCGTTTCAAATTACAAAACATCATCTTTTTCGACTCATTCGTTTCATCGACTCCATCACGAACGCCGGCGCCGGGATCCAAGGGAACGGCAAGAGGGACTCTGACCGTTTCCACTTTTATGGATGGGACGGAGCGCAAGCGGTGATCAAGGTATGGAAGCCCGGGGAGAGCCGGTCCAGGAAAAGGGAAGGGCAATACTATCTTATTTCACACGTCGAAAACGGAAGTTTCACGGCGACGGAGGTCAGGAGCAGGGTGATCAGAACGGCCGTCCAAACGAATCCGGCCCCCGCGTTTGCGGTTCAACGTGCGGAGGCTTGGATATCCGGAAGCCGCTTCCATAAGCACTCGCGGGTAGGAAGCGCGGGCGAGCTACAGGCCGTTGGAAAAGCCTTCGATCGCCCTGCCGAATAAGAACGGAATTGGAGCGACCGATATGCAGACATCAATCACAGAGGACATAAAATGAAATCAGGTGTTTCCAAACATATAACGGTTTTCCGGGAGCCGATCGATGGCGGCTGGGAGAAGGTCCTCCCGTTCATCCATCAGATCGAGGAAGGATCGGTTATCGAAGTAGGTCTTCGGGCTCAGATCGGCGAACTCGCCGCGAAATGGAATGAGGTCTCAGAAGAAACCTCTTTCTATGTTCTTTTTCAGGTTCCTGAGGATCCGGAGGCGTCGGCCTCATTTTCATGGGCACTTCGCCCCTTTTTACAAGGGATGGGGTGGGATTTCGATTCGACCGGACCGATTCATCTGATCGCGAAGAGGCTTTGCGAGGATGTCGGAATCGAATTCAAGGCCCTCTATCGGGACGCTTATCCGGAGAGTGGGGATGACTATAAATGGATCGATACGCTCGAGGTCTACGACAAGGACATCGGCCGGGAAGAGGTTTTCGATCCGGTCCTGGCCATTCAGGACCTCCGATCGATCAACAAAACCTCCCTTGCCGATCTCCTTACCGAGCATTGGATAAAGAAGGGTCTGCTTTCTAAGGAGGAGGATCTTTCGTCGAATTCCTGGAATCGCGTGAGGGAGCGGGCCGGTCTCGAACCGGAAAATGCGCCTGAATCAACGCTCGAAGATTTGGCGATTGCATATTGGAAGGAGCCGACCCAAGAGCGGTGGGATCGACTGGCCGGGGTGGATACCCCGACCGGAACGGTGTGGCAACGATATTCTAAAGAAACCGGAAAGGAGTTAACCGGTCCGAAGTTCATTTTGGGAGTTCGGGTCCGGGACTGGGAACCCCTGCCGGATCCCGCGGAGGTCCTCAGCGCCTTGGAGATCTCCCCGAAGGCCGATTCAAGTGCGAGCGCAGCGCTCGCCCTGAGTCCCGCTCATCAAGCCGTCTTGGTTCCGGTGGATGCAATTCGGGTGGTTGAAAACACCCGACAATACATCGATCCGGAGCGGCTGGCGGGGCTGGCGGCCGATATCAAAGCGAGAGGGCTTCAGGGACCGATCACCGTCGCCCCGATCGGGGACGGAACCTACCACCTGGTCTACGGCGAGCGCCGGTTTCGAGCCCACCAGCTGCTGAATCTCGATACGATTGCCGCGTTTATTAAGACCGACCTCACACCTGAGCAAATTCGCGATATCCGTCGCTCTGAGAACCTACAGAGAGAGAACCTCTCCCCGATCGATGAGGCGGAGGATTTCGAGCAAGATCTGAAAAGCCGCTCGATTAAAGAGATCGCGGAAAGGGTGTTTCATGACGAAAGCTACATCCGGGACCGCCTCTCGCTTTTGTCACTTCATGGTCACGTGCGTGGAAAGCTCCGATCCGGGAAACTGAACGTGGGGATCGCCAAAATCCTGGCTTGCCTTCCTCAAGAGCGACAACTGCTTCTTCTTGAAAAGGTCGAGGCAGAGCAACTTAACACAAGACAGCTTTCAAACTATTTGAGCGAGAACAACGATCTTGATCTCACCCGGGCGCCGTTCGATACGGAGGAATGCCGCCAGTGTCCGCATAACAGCGCCGGCCAACCGGATCTGTTTGAGCGGGTGGCGTCGGGGCTTGGAAAATGCCTTCAGTCCCCTTGCTGGAGGAAAAAAGAAGAGGAAAAAGCCAACGACCTCGTCCGGCTCATCGAGGAAAGCGGTCCGAGGGCGGTCTTAACCGAAACGGTCCAGATCGGTTTGGGAGACCTTCCGAGCGACGTCGATCGTTCATTGGCGGTGCTTCACAACCGGGCCGAAATCGGAGAAGAGCAGATTAAGGAGTGCGCGTCTTGCAAGTTCTTGGTGGTCTTCGTCTCGAAGAATGGACGGCTCCTTCAGCAGAAAATCTGCGGAAATAAAGGGTGCTATGACGATTGCGCGAGCCGGTTCCGGGAGGCCAATAAAAAAGAAGAAAAGTCGGACGTAAAATCGAAGAATGCGAAAAAGACCGGTCGGGCAAAAGGAAGCGCCGGCAAATCAAAATCAACCGGAGGGGCGCCGTCACGGCCGAAAAAACTGATTCCTCAAAACGCTCCGCAACGGGTCAAAGAGATGAAGCGGCGGCGATATCGCGAGTACCTGACCCGACACCTCGTGGAAACTCCGGAAAATCTGGTCCGCGTTGTGATTCTCGGGTTGATCGATACGAGGTGGAGCCGCTCCTGGTCGGAGAATCCGAAGTTGAAAGCGTTCAGTGACGCGGTGAAGTGGAGCGATCATTCCACCGATAAAGCCTACCCGCTGATCCATAAAGCCGGGCGAGAGGAGCTGATCTCCATCGCGGGGGAGATCGCACGGCCGGTCTGCAGCCACCTTACCCTCCATCTAGAGGAAGAATTACTCTACGGCAACCTTCATCTCTCGGCCGAAGCGCTGTTCTCGGTCGATAAAGAGTATCTGGAGTTGCTGACCAAAGGGGAGATTGAAGATACGGCGAAAGAGATCGGTCTCGATCGATTTCTTCAGGCAAAAGGAAAGTCCCTTGCGAAGCTGGCCGCGCTGACGAAAAAGGAGTTCATCAAAGGCCTTCTCTCATCCGGTTTTAAGGCGGACCGGATGCCGGCCTGGCTCCAGCGCGAGACGACGCTGGAAGTGTCCTAGATCCTCGATAGCAGAATTGAACCTCAATTAAGGAGAAGTCCATGATCGATTTTAACAAGTTGGCGGAGCTGATTCCGCTTCAGGGGAAAATAACCTTCACCATTTCGAAGATTCAACTGGATCATCTCATGGTCCTCGTCCACCCGGTCTTTCCTTCGGTGGATGGATTGTCGGGCGCCGAAAAGGTCCGCTATGACCAGGCCCGGGTGCCGATCGCCATCAAGGCAACCGCGGACGAACTCAATGAAAAGTTCCTGGGGATTCTGATGCAAAATTTCGAAGAGGATGGGCGACTCTACAGAGCGATGTCTGAAAAGCGAAAAGCGGTGGACAAAGCGATTTCCGGATCCGGTAAAACCTCAGCAAAGAAGGAACAGAGCGGCAATCCAACGGCCTCCAGCGCCCCAGAGGGAAACGCGGTGACCGACAGCCCCGACGACGAGGGTTCCGAAGAGCTCGATGACAAAAACGAAAGTGAATCGGATGGGACCGCCGCCGTCACCGTTTCAGAGGTTGAAAAGGGAAAAAGCGAAGGGGGCAAGAAACAGGGATTTAGTTTGTTCGAATAACCGCAGCAATTTGGAGGAGAACAGATGATAGAAGTGAAACCGATTGAGCGGATCTTTATGCATGGTCAAATTAAGCTCGAGGATCCCGACAGCACGATGACACCGGAGCAGGTAAAGGAGTTCTATGCGGCGTCCTATCCTGAATTGTCGCAGGCGGTCATCGAGGAGCCGGAGCGTCGGGCTGAAAAGGAGGTTTATAAATTCACCCGGGCCGTGGGAACCAAGGGGGGCGAGCAATCGCCCCCCGATTTTATTACCGTCCAACAACTGGCCAAACAAGGAGACGAGTACTTTAAGAAAGGAGGTGTCGTATGGGTTCAAGAGGCGCTCACGCAATGCGTCGGAGCGCGCCGGCAAATGAATGGACCCGTAGTCTCGGTCCGAAAAGAGTGGCTCTCCCTCCTGCTCTAATCCCCCTTCCACGACTTCCTCGCCACCTGGTCACGCTGCCGGACATGGCGACCGATATCCTCAACATGAGGCTCGCTCAGATCGGCCTCTGGTTTTTTCCCGCAATCGGAAAATCGGGTGAGCGAATTCCCGGACCCTGGGAGAAGAAGACCGGATCCCAGATCATTCATGAGGAATTAAGCGGCTGGATCAGCGCGATTCTAGAGAAGAGGGCGGAGCGGTGTTTTGGGAAGTACGGCCACCAGATGCTCGTTGAACAGCATCCGGTATCGGGCCGCCTTCAGGTTTGCCTGGTCGTCGACTATCCGGCGAAGGTGGGAATTGTTTTCTGCGATATTCTCGAGCTAATCGGAAAAGAGGATCGCCGTTTGGAGGCCTTTGTCCTGGCGGCGCTGAGAACCCTTACATGGGCGAAGCCTTGCTACACCTATGAGGACGAAAGAGAACGAGTCCTCGACTGGTTGGAACAAGAGATCAATGACGAGCAGGGTCAGGAGGTGGAGAAAGAACTTCAGGAAAGAATCAAATGGCTGAATGAAGGGATCCCAAAACGGTACCGGAGCGTTCTTCGCAACGGGAAAAAGGCGGAATTTCCACGCACGCCGAAAGCGCCCCCTGAGAACTCCTGGCTCCATGGATGGTGGTCGTGGTCGAAGGAGGTGCAAAAGAGAAGCGCCGATTGGAAGGCTCCGGTCTCTTATGAATTGGAATTTCGCGACTTCGATTCCGAGAACGTCGATCCCAACTACCTGATGCCGATCCTCTGGTCCCCAACGGATCCGATCATGGACGCGTTCGATGAAATGATGCAGAACGAGTTCTGTAATTATGGACGATCAGCGGCGGCTTACTGCCTTTCCAGCGCGGAGGACTTAAAAGAGATTCTTTTTACTCTCGAAAGGTTGGGGGAAATCTACGATTTGCACGTCAAGGCATGCGGCCTCGACAGACCGCCGGAAAAAGAAAAGGAGAAAAAGGATGGTTAATCCGCTGATTCCAAAGATCGCTCTGCTCTACTACACGGCGGATCAACCCGATTCGCCGGCGATCGACTACTGGCAGATCCATAACATTTTTATAGACGAAAAGGGAATACCGCAACTAAAAGCGGGGGAACCGGTAAAGAGAAAAACCTTAGAAGCGCTCTGTCAGACGATGCTTCCGGTGATCAATCGGCGGCTCGGTTGGGTCGATCCCACGCTTCTTGCCTATGGGTGGGGCATCGACGGCCCATTGATCTTCTGGTGTCCTCCGGTCCGCAAACCGATGTATTTCGGTAAATCGGCGGACCTCAAAAGCGGAGTCGTCGAGTGGCCCTCCCTGATTCTGGTCGCTCGGCCGGATTCTCTTCTGGTTTTCGTTTCCGGAGGGGACGGGAGACCGGAGTTGAAGACCCCGCTTCTTAAGAGTCCCTTCTACAACGTAAACGCTCAGCACGAAGTCTGCTGCGGCTCGAGTCAGATCCCCGATCATTGCTGGCCGGCCGCCATCCCGGGCTGGACCACCGCCTTCTACCAAAGCGCGTTCACCCATACGAACGCGGAGGACACGGCGGTCTTGAAGAAAGGAACGATGCGACAGCTTTGGGGGGATCTCATTTCCGGAAAACGAAAGCGCTTCCCCTATCAGCTCTTAAAGCCGGCGGGTTTCACCGTCGGCGGGCTACTGGAAAGGATCGGTCTGGGTGAATCAGAAAGACGACATTCTACAACGGCAATTACCGACGATGATTGTCCCGATTTATGAACCGCTCTCGCCGATCGCGCCGGGCACCGCGAGGTTGCTCATGGCGAAGGATGGTCTCTGGATCGAGGCCGACGCGATCTGGGGGCATTTTAGAAAACAGCTCTGGGACAGTCCGAGGGACCTTCCGTATGGCCTGATTGAGGAGATAGGCGCATTACGATGCGGAAGGATCCCAACGAGGTACCTCGATCAATTCGCTTTCCAGGCGAACGAGGAAGCGGAACGAGGTTGCGAAACGGCCGCTTGGATCATCTGGCATCCGACGATCGGCTGGAAGTATCACCAGTTGGAATTTCTTGATCAGAGCGCGGTAAGCGTTTCGTATCGATGGCCACAGCTCGAACCGGAGTGGCATCTGATTCTTGATTTGCATAGCCACGGCCGGCTCCCAGCCTTTTTCTCATCCACAGACGAACGGTCGGACCAGGGAAATCCTCACTTCTCAATGGTCTTCGGCAAATGTCAGCGCGGCATGAATCGCGCCGATTTGGATTGCGAGCTGCGGCTCTGTATTGCCTCTTTCTACTTCGATGAAGACGTTTCTCTTGAAAGAGGAGAAAGGAGGTCTTAATGCGCCACTATTTCCCGCTGGCAAGCACCCATTCCCCAGTGGAAGTCGACCTGGTCGGCTGTGGAGGAACCGGCAGCGCCGTCGCCGGAAGGCTTGTTTACCTTAACCAAACTCTTCTCGCTCTGGGACATCCCGGGATCTCAGTCACAGTGTACGATCCCGACTATGTGACAGACGCAAACGTCGGCCGGCAGCTCTTTTATCGAGAAGATGTGGGCCATCCAAAGGCGACGATACTGGTCACCCGAATTAATCAGTGTACCGGCTTCTCATGGATGGCGGAGCCGCGGCGGTATCCTGGAAGCCATGATCACAGAGCGAGCCTTGTCATTACGGCCGTCGACACCGGGAAAGCCCGCGTGACGATCGGTCACTTCCTTCAGAGTGCGGGTCGCGATTTGGTCTATTGGCTCGATTGCGGAAACAGTCAACAGAACGGGCAGGTCATTCTGGGAACCCCCAGGGCGATCAATCAACCCGAACGCAAAGACGCCATAGATCGCCTGCCAACTGTTTTAGACCTCTACCCGGAGATCGCGGATCCTAAACGTGAAAAAGATTCGGGGCCCTCTTGTTCGCTTGCTGAAGCGATCGAGCAGCAAGATCTCTATATCAACCAGTTTGTTGCGTTGGAGGCGAGCCAGCTACTATGGTTCGCATTCCGCCGCGGCTACATCGATTACTCGGTTTCTTATGTGAGCCTGCAGCCGCGGAACACGCGGGTTCTACCGATCGATCCTGAAATCTGGAAACGATTTGGATATCGGATCGGCCCAAAGCAACCAAAGAAAGGTAGAAGATAGCGAAAGGCTCAAATGATAGTGAGGGCCCAGCTTTCGGCGACGGAGGCTGGGCTCTCATTTTATAACGTCCAATTGGAGTTCAATTCATGATTGACGGCAAGCGAGAGGCGATTCATAAAAAAGTTGTTGACCTCAAGGCATTCCGCGAAAAGGTCATACGGCATCGGCGCTCTCCGGATGACGTGGCGGAACTTGTCTATGATGAGATACCCCACTTCGAACAGATCATTGACCCACTGCTTCGCGGTGAAATCCCGCCGGCTCCCCAGATGGATGCGCTCTTTCCATCGGTCAAAAATAAAAAGATTTTCAAAGCAATTCAGCCGGCGCCGCATGAGGCCGGTCTCTTTTTGCTGCCTTACCAAGACTCCTTTCGGTCGCGTTTTATTGCTGCTCTGAACGAGGAAATACAACCGCTCCAAACGATGATGAGGAAGCTGCGGGACCTTGAACGTCTCTATCTGCGCTCTGAGAAGGAATGCATAAATGCAGCGGTCGAGAATGGTAAAGAAACGAAGAAGGAACCGATCATCAACCGGTATAAGCGAGATTATAATTTCTTTAAACTGTTATTCACGCTGACTATCGATAATAACCAGCTGGGGGAGCTCCTTTCGGAGGTCGGCCGGCTGGCAGAGGAGGAGGCGATCCCTCCAGGCGATCTCGTCGAAATATTTGAGGTCGCAAGAAACAATGGGCGAGCGAGCAAGGAATTGACGAGAAGCTTGCAGCAATTCGAGCGGATGGCTTCGTTGTGTGAAAATATTTATGTCTGCTCGATCGCCTCGTGGCCCTCGCTATCCAACTATATTTCAATGAAGGTGAAGGCGATAGAACGTAAATTGGTCCCTCCGGGCAATTCCTCATTCTTTCGTCCCGAGTATGTAAAATTCAACGAATTGCTCACTTCCCTTCTTGCCGGGTTGAACGGAACCCCTACTTCGATGCAAACGAAAGCGCTCTTTTATGCTTATCTCTCATTTGAGGCGTTTCTTCAAGAGAGGCGGTGTCCGAAAGATCTATATCGGCTCAACAACTTCAGTCAGGTCGGCGCCGGCAAAACCTACACCACTCCGATCTTCCTCAGGCTATTTTCATACCTCATAGGCCGGCGAGCAATCAGAGCTGGAAAACCCGGTCCCAAACTGGTTACGCTGTATTTCACTGAAGCGAACCTTGTGCAAAACGTCGTCGAGTCCATGATCGATATCGGCGTCTCAAAGGACACGCTCCACATGACCCAGATGAAAGATCTTTCCACGCTGCCCCTCAAAGAAGGGGATTGTGTCGTCTTAAGTCGCCACGAATTCGGTTTGAAAGAGAAATGGCAGATTGTCCACCCACTCGATATTCTCGTTAAACGCGGTCTTGAGTTTATCATCGTGGCCGATGAATCCAGCTTTCTGAAGAACACCGAGAGCGGGATTTCCAATGCCATGGAGCTCCTCTATACGCATCTAAAAAAGCGGCATGCGCTCTGGGTGGACTATCGGCTCTCTGCCACGCCCACAAACAACGACACAGGCGATTTTATTTATCTTCTTAACACGAACGCCGTCAATATCTCCTCCTTCCTGCATAGTTATCCGGCAATCGCAGAGAGGATGGATCGGTCCCTCCGACAATTCCAGGGAGAGGCGACGGCGGACCGACCCGTTTCGTTAGATCAGCTTCTTACCCTCCTAAAACACGGAGGCTCCCGAACCGGCGTCCTACTCTTCGGAAACGTTCTCGACGAGGGGAAAGAGGACAAAAATGGAGAGAACAAACCGAGTGAATCACAGCGTCGGCTCCGGGCGCTCTACTACTCGGATTGCGCCGGAGCAGTGTTAGCGTTGTTCTATTACGCGGTTTATTATATGGGTCTGTTTAAGATCTCCATCGATGTTGAGGAATCTACTGAAGTGGGGCTACTAGATGTCCTCAATCATCTCGGTGTCGGATATCTACAATTCACGCAGCCAGCGGTGGACCCGGTCCCTGGCATCACCGGGCTCAAACAATCGATTCATCATCCCGGATCGCGAAGGCTTTCCTGTTTGATTCCATGTCTCTTGCTTGTGAAAGAAATGACCTCCGCGATTACCTACGACCGGGCGCTCAACGCCGAAACCGACGTCCATTTTCAAATCAATGCGAAGCAATTGAAGGCGAACCTAATAGAGAGCGTCACGATGCTTGAGGTACTGGAGAAAATCAGGCAGTTTCTAAATTTAGTGATGTTCGCCAACCTGGTGCGCAAGGCAAGGGCTAACCAGACCGGATGGTGGCTTCTAAAATCGGATATTGAGAACGAGTTTTCCAAACTGAGGTTGGAATTTGCAGTCGCTTATGGCGCCGTTCGAGGTCTTGCTGTGGTCCACAAACAAGAGGAGGTCACCAGAAAAGTTCATCAAGGATTCAGCATTACCGATAAGACCGACCATTTTCCGTATCTGGCCATCGAGCCTTCCGAACGAAAAAAGCTTCTTGCAATCCTTGAAAAGCAGTCAGGCGAAGGAATTCTTGGGCCCCGACTTTTTGACGATTTAGCGCAATACTTTACCCCGATAAAATTCTTCGAGCTGGCCGAATTGCTCGAACGTCCCGCACAGGAGATAACACCGCGCGAGCGAGATCGGCTTCGGGAGGAAATTGAAAAGAAACGGACGACGATCATCGAAACTCTCGGCGATGCGTTAGGGTTCACGACGCGAATTGAGAAAAGCGATCAGCTGCTCCGAAACTTCGCGAAAGACCTGGGTGGACTTAAACCCGACGAGGACGGTCTTATTCATTTCCGGCCGTCGATCCTCGTCCGCTACCCCGCTTTTCTCCAATCGGTTCACGATATGATTCAAGGAGCGATCGGATGCCGCGCCGAATACGAGCGAGCAGAACTATGGCGCCTTCTTAACGATATTGGCTCCGCCCTTATCGATTCGGCTCAAACTCTCATCGAATTTGGGCTCATTTTTCAAGGCTCGGAGGCGCTCAATTTCCCATTAGTGCTTCGGTTTTCAGATCAGGTGCTCAGTCGTCTTTCCGCGCTCTTTTCGGGTAAGAAAATAACGCTCCAGATCGAACCCGGAGATGGAGATCGCATTCGGCGAGTGATCGCTCGGGCGTCTAGTTTTGAGAATTTCTCAAAGGGCATGGCGCAGTTGGCTCGGCGTCATGAGGTCCCACTTTTAATTGCCTGTCACTATCGATTTTCGCAAAGTAGCGTAATCGCCGCGACGGAGGCGGAGTTCGCGATAAACGGAACGATTAAAAAAGAGGAGCGTTATAGGATTCTCGAAGGATTTGATCGATTAGGGGAGAAGATGGGCCGGGTGCTCGTCGTCACGACGAAGGCGATACTCAAAGGGTTTAATATTTTCAATGCTCAATATGGATTTATGGCTGAGGGGATGAACAATGCGGAAGAGAGGATTCAAATGGCCGGTCGCCTTCGGCCGCTTTACCCTCAACATCTTGGCGAGATTGATCGATGGATGGAAGGTCTTCAGAAAAAATCTTCCGAGGCGCCTGTTCTCCGGCATCTGTCACGGCTGAAGGAGCAGGTGAAGGTATTCGATGTGGTCGCGGCCGAGTTACTTGGCGGTTTCCCGGATATCCAAGCAGGGAAGGCTTTGATGCTGAACAGCTTTCTTTTCCAGCAGATCCATCAGCGATCCTTCCCTGAGATATTTTCAGACGAGGAAACCCTTCACTATATTGATAGCGAACCGGCATTTAATTCAAAAACGGTGGTCCAATTTTGCGAAACATCTGTTGACGAGGCGATGCGGTGGTACGTCGATAAGGTCGAAGGGAAAACGGAAATTTCTTTAGAAGAGCTCATCAATATGATCGATGAAGAAATTCACGAGAAGGCAGTGGAAAACATGAAAGTCTCGAGTTATTATTCGATTTTGGAATCTGGAGAAGTGTGATTCAACATCTGATGTTGAATTTTAATGAAGGGGTCCCTCCCAAAGAGGGACCCCTTGGGGGTTGGCCTTTTTTTTTGCCTTTTTCAGGAAACATTTTATCCGATTTCTGAATATCTATATAAAAGACAAGCGTTGCCTGCTTTATGATAATAAATTTGCCCTTGCACGAACTCTTGAATGCGGGCTTTGATCTGATCTCTTATTTCACGAAATTTCTCTAATTTCTCATTATCAGATCCCTTATAAACCCTTGGATCTTCAAAGGGCCAGAACAATCGGTTCATCGCTCCTGGAAAGATTCTGGGACAATTCTTCTCTGCTTTTTCGCAGACGATAATAACGTGACGGAATGCGAGTTTCCCGAGAAACTGCTCCACCCCTTTCGATCGTTGATCATCGATATTAATCCCATCTTCTTTCATAACTGCTTTTGCCAGCGGATGAACCTCTTGCGGTTCGAGTCCGGCGCTCAAAATATTAACTCTCTCTCCGATAAATTTCTTAAAATACGCCTCCGCCATCTGACTGCGCGCGGCGGTTCCCGTGCATAGAATGAGGATATTTTCTTTTTTCATTTGTTGTCCTCTTTCCGAATAAGGCAATAAACTTGAGCGCCGGCAATGCTTCCGAAAATGGGAGCAATCCAATATATCCAATGGTATTGAAAACTGCCCGAGATAACCGCCGGCGCAAACGATCGCGCAGGATTCATCGAGGCCCCGGAAATCGGCCCTCCGAAGATCGCCTCCAAGGCGATCGTGGCGCCGATCGCTACCCCGGCCATCAACCCTTCGGCCCGGTCGTCATGGGCGACCCCCATGATCACGAACATCAGCATAAACGTCAGCACAAATTCAAGTGTGAAACTCTGCCCCCACGATCCGGCCGGCAACGTCGCTCCCAGGTTTGTTGGATGGCCCGAGAAGACAAAACTCAGCACAAAACTGGCGACGACTGCGCCCAGTAACTGAGCCATCAAATAAGGAGCGATTTCTCGTGCTGGATGTCTCCCTATGGAGAAGAATGCTAAAGTTACTGCGGGATTTAGGTGGGCGCCTGAAATAGGACCGACGGCATATATCATGGCGAGAACGATGAGGCCGAAGACCAGACCGATCCCCAATCCGGTCACTTGGCCCTCTGTCACTTGATTCACGATGACAGCGCCAGTACCCGCAAAGACAAGACAGAATGTACCGATCGCTTCAGCAAGGTAGCAACGATGGTTCAGTTGTTTCATTTGACGTCGGCGAGAAAAGATTGAACACGTTGTTGGACCGCGGAAAAGACTCTCCGAAAAACTCTCATTTTCTCTTCATCGCTTCCTTTGGCCTCGGCCGGATCTTCGAGACTCCAATGAATATTGATCGGACCGGGCCATATTGGACAGCTTTCTTTTGCGCTCTCACAGACGGTAATCACGATGTCGATCGGCTGATTTTTAAATTCATCCCAAGATTTCGAACGCAGATCTTCTGTGGGAAGGCCCGCTTCATGAAGGGTACGAATCGTCAACGGATGGACAATCCCCGTCGGTTTTGCCCCCGCGCTCAGCGCCTGATACCGGTGCTTTCCTAAATGATTTAAAAGCGCTTCCGCCATCTGGCTTCGGCACGAATTACCGGTGCAGAGAAAAAGAACCTGTTTCATCGCTCCTCACGTTACTCAAAGTATGACAACGGCCGAGATGCCTTATGACTCAGCCGCAGCAGACTGTTTGCTCCATCTTTTCGGTAACCGGAAGCTGCTCTCTGACATAAAAGACCTCCCATTCATTTCCATCGGGATCGGTAAACCAGACCTTGTCCTGACGGGCGAAACAGCATTTAGTGTCGCTCTCCACGAGCCTCACCAACCCTTTCTCGGTAAGATCCTTCTGCCATTTCATCACTTCATCGGGTGAATTGACCTCTATTCCAAAATGAGAAACCCGACTGGTCTCTCCCTCCCCCGACTGCATGGCAAAATTCAGCGGCGGATCGTTCAAATCGAACTTCGCATAGCTTGACGTCCGCTTTTGGGGCTTTGCTCCAAAGACCTTCTCATAAAAGGCGACTGATTCGGCGACGTTCGTGACGTTCATCGATAAATGGATACGCATGGGCTCCCTCCTTTTATTAACATTTCCAGCCGGGTTCGAAGCAGTTCAAAATCTGACAACGCGCCAGAGCCTCCTTGCCGTCACCGCAGGCCTCGGAAAGCGCTTTGATTGATTTCTTCATTCGCCTAAGATCTTGGAGCTTCTCTTCGATTTCCTTCAATTTGCCTTCTGCCCGAATTCTCACATCGGAACACGTGGCGCGGGGATTCGAATTCAACTCAAAAAGAGTTTTGATTTCTTTCAACGTAAATCCAAGGTCTTGCGCCCGCTTAATGAAGCGGATTCGCTTCGCATCTTCTTCAGAGTATTTTCTGAAGCCTTCCTTAGCCGACGGTCGCTTGATCAATCCTTTTCGCTCATAAAAGCGAACAGTCTCGACGCCGACGCCTGAGAATTGGGCTAACTTTCCGATGGTGAATTGTTCCATAGATCCTATAATACACTCCGTACATATGTACGGAGTCAAGAAGTATTTTATAAAAGCTAGGGAAGCCCTTTCAGTTATGAGCAATTGTAAATCTCTCTGAAATATTGTAGATTGGCAGATCCTCCTAGAAATATAATCCGCTAGAGACATCAGATAAATTACACTTATGTTTCTTCTTAAGGCTCTTGGGCTCTTCATTGTTACCGCAGTTGCGGAGATCGTTGGCTGCTATCTGCCATACCTCTGGCTTAAGAGAGGGGCATCTCCTTTGCTGCTTATTCCGGCAGCCGCCAGTTTGGCGCTCTTCGCATGGTTGCTCTCATTACATCCCTCGGCCGCAGGCCGGGTCTATGCGGCATACGGGGGGGTCTACATTACGGTTGCCATTTTCTGGTTGTGGCTCGTTGATGGTGTCCGACCGACCGCATGGGATCTGGCCGGAGTCACAATTTGTCTGGTTGGGATGGCTGTTATTATTTTAGGCGCTCGCTGAGAATTTTGGACCAAAGATTGGGTTGAATAGGACAACTTTTTTTGGGTGGTTGTCATTCAGCGAACGATATGATATATATTCTTTGTTAGGACAGGGATAACATGCAAAGAAAAAAAACATATATCATGCTTGCAGCTTTTCTCCTGGTCGCCTTTTCGCTCGGGACGGTGTATGATGTCTGCGCTTATACAGACTGGCAGACATCTAATTCACAGTTCTCTTCTTCGCTCTCAACCGATTCTGCGCCGCCTTCGTCCTCCGATTTGGGCGCGCGGGACTGTCACTGTCTTTGTCATTTTGCTTTTCAGCCAGCAAACCATGTCAGCGTCAAAACCTTTACCCGACATCAATCTCACGCATCACTCCTAAAAGAATCAATCAAAGAGCCGGCTTCCGCTGGCATCCTTAGACCTCCGATCGTCCTTCTGTAACTCTCCTTCTGAATCAATAGTTTAATCAAAATTCGATTCTAATGCCGGAGGTCTACTTGTCTACATATCGCCATTTGGGCGTATTTGTATTCACCTTGTTCATTTTCGCTCCAGTTTTGACTTGGGGAGCGGAGCAGCAAGGAAAGCGCTATACCCTCGAAGAAGTTTTAGCCCTTGCAGAAGAGAAAAACCCTTCGATAGAAATTTTCCGGGCCAATCTGGATGCCGCGCAGGGAAGCATGGCCGCCGCCCGGGCCTATCCCAATCCGGAACTTAGTGTGAGCCTCGGAAGAGGGAAGCCTTTGGGAAGTCCCGGCGCCGGGTATGAAGGGGAATATGGTTTCGGAATCGGTCAGCCGTTGGAGTGGCCCGGCAAGCGAATTTACCGTAGAAAAGCGGCGGAGGCGGAGGTCGGTGTCGCCCGTCAGGAATCGGACGACTTTAGGCTGGAGTTGCGTTCCCAAGTCAAGGAGGCTTTTTTTAATCTTTTGCTCTCGAAGCAAATTCTAGACGTCTCAAGAAAAAACAGCGAGGCGGCCCAATCGCTCATCTCGGCTGCACGGGCGCGAGTCGATTCGGGAGAGGCCCCAGCTCTAGAGCTAATCAAAGCGCAGGTGGAACTCGCGCGGGTGACAAAGGATCTCCGCCGCGCTGAAAACCGAATCGTCCTCTCCAAAGGGGCGCTCAACTCCCTTTTAGGAGGAGCATTGAGCCCTGGTGAGGACATCGTCGGCGACCTCTCCGGAGCGCGAAAACATTACAATCTCACTTCCCTTCTCGAAGACGCAATGGTCCGGCATCCGCTGATCCTCCGTCAGAAGAAAGCGATGGAGGCGGCGGGCTATACGCTCTCCCGTGAGCGACAGTCTCTGATTCCTGATCTGGTGGTAAGAGGCGGTTTCAGTGAAGAGATCGACAAGCGATCTTATTCGCTCGGCCTCTCTTTGGTTTTCCCTCTTTTCTACCAGCGGCAAGGGGAAATCGCGGTCGCACGGGCGGGAGAAGCAAGGGCAAACGCCGAACTGGACCGCGCCCGCACGGAGCTTACCCGGCTAGTCACGCAGGAATATCAGAACTATCAGATCGCCCTTGAACAACTCACGGTCTTTGAAGAAGGGCTCCTCAAACAGGCCGACGAAGCGTTACGGATCGCCCAATTCAGCTACCAACAGGGGGAGTCGGGCCTACTCGATCTGCTCGATGCGCAACGGGTTCAGCGAGCCACGCTGAGTGAATACTATGAGGCCCAATTCGAACTGGATACAGCGCTCGCCCGGCTGGAACGGGCGACAGGAGGATTGCCGCAATGAGAACAGTATCCATCGGAGTTACTTTAATTATTCTATCGATGCTTTATCTTTCCTGCGCCAGGAGTCCGGCGGGATCCGAGGAGAAAGCCTCCAAGACGGAGGTTAAAGCCGTTCAGAAGAAAGAAGAGCATCCCGAAGAAAAAACATCCGGGCACGGCGAGGTCGCCATCGCCGCGGAGACCATGACCAGAGCGAACATCCGGATAGAGGAGATCACGCTCCGTCCCTTGAAGAGGGATTTCCGGGTTTCCGGATCTATCCAGGTTAATGAGAACCGGCTGGCGCATGTGGGATCCCGCATTCCGGGGCGCGTGCTGGAAGTGACGGCGGGGCTGGGTGATCGCGTCGAAAAGGGGGCTCGACTCGCTGTCATCGACAGCCCGGAGCTCGGGCAGGCTCAGTCAGCCTATCTGATGGCCACGGCGAAGCTGCTGGTGGCCGAGAAGGGATATGAGCGGGCTAAAACACTCATTGAAGCAAAAGTCATCGGCGCCGGCGAGCTTCAACGCCGCGAGGGAGAACACCTCTCGGCCCAGGCCGAAGCGCAGGCCGCCGAGGACCGGCTTCGTTTACTCGGTGTCACCGAGCAGGAGATGGCAGAGCTTACGCGAAATAAATCGATCCGCTCTCAGGCATCTATTCTCTCCCCCCTGGCCGGAACGGTGATCGAACGGAATGTGACGGCCGGAGAGGTGGTCGAGCCGGCCAAGTCCCTCTTTACCGTGGCCGACCTTTCGCTCCTCTGGGGGATTGCCGATGTTGCGGAGAAAGACTTGGTCCGGATCCAAAAAGGGGCTGTCGCGGAGGTCTCGGTTGCCTCCTATCCGGAAGAGCGTTTCAAGGGGAAGGTCGCCTATCTCTCCGATACGATCGATCCCGCCTCCCGGACCCTCAAAGTGAGGGTCGAAGTGGAAAATGCGAAGGGAAAGCTGAAGCCGCAGATGTTCGCGACCTTCCGCATCCAGACAGAAGAAGCGGAACGGAGCCTAGCCCTTCCCGAATCGGCGGTCCAGCGGGAGGGTGAGCAGTCAATTGTCTTTGTCGAAAAAGAAGGGACGGAGAAAGAAAGGCGCTTCGAGAAGCGTCCGGTCTCCCTCGGCGCCGAAGCGCAGGGCTATTATCCAGTTCTCTCCGGTCTTCAGCCGGGTGAGCGGGTCGTCATCCAAGGGGCTTTCGTTCTGAAATCGGAATCTCTCAAAGATCAGATGCAGGAGGAGTAGCATGATCGATCGAGTTATTGAATTTGCCTTACGGCAGAAAATGCTCATCCTCATTGCCACTTTCCTTCTGGTTGGCTTCGGTCTCTATGCTTTTCACTCAATCCCGATCGACGCCTTCCCGGACGTGACCAATATCCAGGTTCAGGTCATTACCGAGGCCCCGGGCCGCTCCCCGGTGGAGGTGGAGCAGTTCATCACTTATCCTATTGAGGTCCAGATGACTGGACTTCCAAAGTTGGTCGAACTCCGCTCCCTCTCCAAATTCGGGCTTTCCATGGTCACCGTGGTTTTTGAAGATGATGTCGATATCTATTTCGCCCGGCAGCTCATTTTAGAGCGTCTCATCCAGGCGAAGGAAAAACTTCCGGCCGGCGCGGAGCCGGCGATGGGTCCAATCTCGACCGGTTTGGGCGAGGTCTATCAATATACTTTGGAAAGGCCTTCCGGAGCGGCTCGCCCTTCCGATCAGGAGGAAGACTTGATGGACCTCCGGACGATCGAGGACTGGATCGTCCGTCCGATCCTCAAGACCGTCCCTGGCGTCACCGACGTCAACGCATTCGGCGGACATGTAAAGCAGTATCAGGTCCTGATCGATCCGGACCGGCTCAAGAAATATGATCTGACCCTGCGGGAGGTTTTCGAGAGCGTCTCCCGAAACAACACCAACGCGGGTGGAAACATCCTGGAGCATTCCTCGGAGCGCTATCTGATCCGAGGGGTCGGGATGATCAAAGACCTCCAGGATATCCGCGACATCGTGGTCAAAGCCGACAAGGGAACGCCGGTCTTCATCAGAGACGTCGCCGAGGTGAGGATTGGCGTAGGGGTACGTCAGGGCGCTCTTGTAAAGGACGGCAAGGGAGAAGCGGTCGCCGGGATCGTGATGATGATCCGGGGCGGGAGCGGGAAAGAGGTTGTCGCCGGTGTAACGCGGAAGGTCGAGGAAATCAACCGCAACAAGACGCTCCCCGGCGGGGTGACCATCAAACCGTTCTACGATCGGACCGAGCTCGTTGAGAAAAGTCTGGAGACCGTTACGCGGGCCTTAGAAGAAGGGGCGGTTCTGGTCGTCATTGTCCTTTATCTTTTTTTGCGGAACTTCAGAGGGGCCTTGGTTGTGGCGCTCACCCTTCCGCTTGCGGTCCTTTCCACATTTATTGTCATGTGGAAGACGGGACTCACCGCCAACCTGATGTCGTTGGGGGGGCTGGCGATCTCGCTCGGGATGGTGGTCGACGCCGCCATCATTCAAGTCGAAAATGTCCAGAGTCATCTTTCGGACCGTCCGGACGCGGAGAAGAATAAGTTGCATACCGTCCTGCGGGCGATTCTGGAGGTCCGAAAACCGAGCCTCTTCGGAGAGCTGATCATCGCGATCACCTTCATCCCGATCATGGCCCTTCAAGGGATGGAAGGGAAGATGTTTGCGCCGCTCGCATTCACAGTCGTCATCGCGCTCATCTCGTCTCTTTTTCTCTCCATGTCGGTCGTGCCGGTTCTTTGTTTATTATTCCAGAAGGGGGGAGAAGAAAAGGAGAGCCTGCTCGTCCATTGGGCAAAAAAAGTCTACGTGCCGCTCTTGACCTGGTCGTTAGGACATCGCGCCTGGGTTGTCTTGACCGCCCTCCTTTTTCTGGTCGGCAGCCTCGCCCTCGTACCTTTCCTGGGGACCGAATTTATCCCCGCTTTGGATGAAGGTTCGCTGACCACCCAGGTGATCCGGCTTCCAAGCATTTCTTTGCCCGAATCGATCGAAATGGAGAAAAAGGTCCAACAGGCGTTGCTGAGTTTTCCGGAGGTGGAAACGGTTGTTTCGAAAATCGGCTCGGCCGAGATCGCCACCGACCCGATGGGGCCGAATGTCAGCGATCCGATTGTGGTTCTCAAACCCAAGAAGGAATGGAAGAGCGCCAAAACGAAAGAGGAATTGATCGAGAAAATTCGGGTAGAGCTCGAAAAGATTCCCGGAGTCGCCTACAATATCACACAGCCGATTGCGCTGCGGGTCGATGAATTGATCTCCGGGGTCAAATCGCAGATCGCCATCAAGCTCTTCGGCGATGACTTGGATCTGCTGAAGACAAAAGCCGAGGAGATCGCGCGGGTGGTCTCGAAAGTAAAAGGGGTCACCGATCTGCGAGTCGAACAGACGGCGGGCCAGCCATACATTACGATTGAGGCCGACCGGCGGAAGATCGCGCGCTATGGGATCAATGTCGCCGATGTTCAGGAAATCATTGAGACCGCTATCGGAGGGAAGGAAGCGACCGAAATTTTTGAGGGAGAGCGGCGTTTTGACTTGATTCTGCGGCTTCCCGAGGAAAAGAGAAACAGCCTGGAGGCAATGAGCAATATCCTGATCAGCAGCCCGAGCGGGGCGCGCATTCCTCTTTCCGAACTGGCCAAACTCTCCCTGACGGAAGGCCCGGTGCAGATCACTCGGGAGAACAGCAAACGGCGGATCGTCGTGGAGTTGAATGTGGAGGGCCGGGATATTGGAAGCCTCGTTGCCGAGGCGCAGCAGAACATTCGGACACAGGTGAAGCTGCCGGAAGGGTATTACATCACCTGGGGGGGAGCCTTCGAGAACCAGCAGCGGGCGACGAAGCGGCTTTCGATCATCGTTCCCCTTACGATCGGACTGATCTTCTTTCTTCTTTATATGACGTTCAACTCCTTCCGCTACGCGGGATTGATCGTCGTGAACCTGCCGCTCGCCCTCATTGGGGGGATCTTGGGGTTATTTTTCTCCGGACTTTATCTTTCGGTGCCCGCCTCGGTCGGATTTATCTCTCTTTTGGGAGTCGCGGTGTTAAACGGGGTGGTTCTGGTCACATATATGAATCAGCTTGTCGAAGAGGGAGTTCCGGTTCGGGAGGCGGTCCTCCAAGGATGCGAACGGCGGCTGCGGCCGGTGCTGATGACCGCCACCGTGGCAATTTTGGGGCTGATCCCGATGCTCTTCGCCACAGGCCCCGGCTCCGAAATTCAGAAGCCGCTTGCGACAGTGGTGATCGGAGGTTTGATCTCTTCCACTCTTTTAACCCTTTTGGTTCTTCCCTCCCTCTACTCCTGGTTTGAAGAGCGTCGTCAAGGAAAAGAGGGAGAAAACGGAAGAAGGGAAGATGGAATCGCTCTGAAGTCCGGTAGTCGTGAGGAGGTGAGCCATGAAAGAAGTTAAAGCATACATTAAGCATCAGCGGGTCAATCAGGTGATCGAGGCATTGGAGCGGGAGGGTTTTACCGACATGACCCTAATTGATGTCCGCGGGATCACATCAGGACTTCACGAGGAGGCGTACAAATACTCTCTCGAGCTGGCGCAGAAATACATGGATGTCATCAAGCTGGAACTCGTCTGCGCCGACGGACAGGCGAAGAAAGCGGCGGCGATCATTGCGCAGGCGGCTCACACCGGCCGTCAGGGGGACGGACTGGTCTTCGTCACCCCGGTGGAGGCGATCGTCCGGATCAAGACCGGAGAAAAGGGCAACGCCGCAATGGAGCCGGAAAAATAGAGGATGAAAATGGAAACAGCGCTCCCGGGTCTAGCATCTCTTCAGAACATTCACCCCATGTTTGTCCATTTTCCGATCGCCTTTCTTTTGGGGGCGCTCGCTATGGAAGGATTCGCCGTTCTGTGGAATGAGAAATTCCACTTCGTCGCAACCTGGATGTTATATCTAGGAACGCTTGCGGCAATCGTCACTCTCTCGACCGGATTTATTGCTGCAAATACGATTGCAGCGACTGATCCACGTGGTCATGCAGCCCCCGGCCATGACTTTATCCACGTTCACCGGAACTGGATGGTGGCTGTTACGCTGCTCGGGATACTTCTCTCCAGTTATCTTTCTTGGATCAATCATAAGGGCAAGTGGGCTTCCCATCGCTGGCGACTTCTCGCGGGATTGGTTATCTTTTCGGCGCTGGTCGCGTTGGGAGCCGATAGGGGGGCGCGCTTGGTGTTTGAGTTTGGAACGGGGGTGAACCCCGAAATCCTTAAAGCGGCGCCGGAAGGATCCGACCATGGAGACAACCACTGAAATCAATATCGATGAACGATCCGGGTATCGAAAGCGACTCTTCATCGTTTTCTCAATCACCCTTGGCTATCTAATTATAGAAGTCATCGGGGGGCTTTTGACAGGTAGCTTGGCCCTTCTGGCCGACGCAGGACATATGCTGACCGACGTCGGAGGGCTGGCGATTTCCCTCTTCGCCATGTGGTTTGCCCAACGCCCTCCGACGCCGCAGAAGAGCTATGGCTACTATCGGGTCGAGATTTTGGGCGCGCTCCTCAATGCGGTCATCCTGATTTTTATTTCGTTCTATATTCTCTACGAGGCCTATCGGCGATTCATCGATCCTCCGGAGGTCCTGGCGCTACCCATGATGGGTGTGGCCGTCGTCGGGCTGATCGTCAATGTCGTCGGCATGCGGCTGTTGCACGCCGGTTCTAAAGAGAGCATTAATATGAAAGGGGCCTATCTGGAGGCGCTCAGCGATATGCTCAGCTCCGTCGGAGTCATCCTTGCCGCGCTGATGATACTGACGACTGGTTGGAAACTCGCCGACCCGTTAATCAGCGCCGGCATCGGTCTCTTTATTCTCCCCCGAACGTGGAGTCTTCTCAAGCAGGCCGTCAATGTATTGCTGGAAGCCGTTCCGGAGCATATCGATTTGAGCGAGGTCGGCCGGGCGATGGCGGCGATGGAAGGAGTGGAGGAGGTTCATGATCTGCACGTCTGGACGTTGACTTCGGGAAAGTATGCCTTAAGCGCTCATGTGACGATCTCCAAACTTCAGGACTGGCCCGCAGTCCAACAATCCCTTGAAGGGCTCCTCTCCGACCAGTTTCAGATTACCCATACGACGCTTCAGGTCGCGGTCCCCCCTGGCCATCGGATTGGATTTCCAAGAAATAGGAGTAATTAAAAATGGCCATGGAGCATCTAAAGATAATCGGAACCACTCTAATTCTAGTAATTGTGGCTTTGAAAATAATTCCGAAGGACGTCGTAGAGGAGTGCAGGAACCTGGCGGGGAGGCAGGAAATTATATGAATGTAACGCTTCAAAGGAGGGCGCTCTGGTTAGCCTATGTGACCGTCGGGTACAACCTTCTCGAAGGGGTGGCCTCGATTGCGGCGGGGCTCATTGCTGGGAGCGTAGCCCTTCTAGGATTCGGTCTCGATAGCTTTATCGAGTCGTTCTCCGGCAGCATTATCATATGGAGGTTTTACAGAAACCGTGCAATGACCGAAAAGGAAGAAGAGCTGCGCGAGGCCAGAGCCATTCGGGGCGTAGGATATGCCTTTCTCATACTAGCGGCTTATGTCACCTATGAATCGGTCGAGAAATTAATCCGCCGCGAAGCAGCCGCTCCAAGCCTCTTCGGGATCGTTATTGCTCTTCTCTCTGTCGTGATTATGCCAGTTTTGTTTTATTTTAAAAACCAGACAGGACGGAGAATGAAGAGTCGAAGCGTCATTGCGGATTCTAAACAGACGCTCGCGTGCGTTTTTCTGTCGATTGCTCTGCTCATTGGGTTAGGGCTGAACTATCTCTATGGTCTCTGGTGGGCAGACCCGGCCACGGGTCTCATTATTGTCCTCTTTGCCGCGAAAGAGGGGTATGAGGCGCTGAAGGAAGAGAAACTGTGCTGTTAGCTTGGGGGTGCACGAAAACGGAGGGTCCCCTTTCCCTCGCGTCCTCTGTCCCTTTTTTAGTTGACCGCGTATCCGTGAAAGCAGCGATCGACCTCTTTTGTTTTCCGGTCAGAAAGGTTTAGATATTCTAGAAATAACTGAAGAGCATAGGTTGCGCTTCACGAATAAAATGTTTATTCTACTAAGTACTGGATTGATCATTTAAGAGCATAGGAGTAGCTATGGGTTTTGAAGATGACCAGGGGGAACTTAAAACAGAGGAAACGAGGCGAAGATTAAAGGCAGCCTTGCTGTTAAATACGGTTGTAATCCTCGTCGAGACGGCCGGTGGTCTGTCGGCAAACAGTCTGGGGCTATTGAGTGATGCTCTTCACAACTTCGTCGATGAGGGGACCCTTCTGTTGACGTTTTATGCTTTTGTTCAGCGATCCAAATCGGCTTCCGGGCGGCGAACATTCGGTTTCCACAGGATGGAGGTAATGGCCGCCTGGGTCAATTCTGTTGCCATGATCCTCCTGACCGTTGGCATTATGCTGATAGGATTCTACCGGGTCATTCATCCGGTTGCGGTCCATGGAAATATGATGTGGATCGCGGGCCTGATCGCCTCGCTTGGAAATTTGGGAGTGGCCCTCACTCTTCGAGAATCCTCGAGAAAGAATGTCAATATTCGCAGCGCCTATCTTCATAACCTAGGCGACGCATTGATCTCCCTCTCTCCGGCTATCGGTGGAGTATTGATTTCGGCTACAGGATGGATCTTAATCGATCCGCTGATCGGCTTCGGGATCGGCGCAGCGATTCTCTTTGGGATTGTCGGCATCCTCAAAGAAGCGAATATGGTTCTATTAAAAAGCACCCCAGCGGGCATTAATCCTGAAAACGTCTCAGAGTTCATCCGGTCCGCTCCATACGTTCGGAACGTTCACGACCTCCATATCTGGTCTGAAGGAACGGAGTTATATCTTCTTACGTGCCAGCTTCTTGTTGAGGATATGCCCATCAGTCAGGGGGATCAGCTGCTGAAAAGGCTCCGAAAGCAACTATTCGAGAACTTCGGGATCAGCCATGCGACGATTCAGATGGAGACGACCTCTTGTCATCCACAACTCCTCTATTGTGATCTCCAAAAGCGATTGGCCCATAGTATCGAACTGAGCGCTCATAGCGCGAAGACGTGAGCCTGTCTGAAAATGCCTAGATTAATATATAATATTGGAGTATAGTCACGCCATGAAAAGGAATGATCCTTCAGGACACCGACTGGTCGTCTCTCTGTTCATTCTCCTCTGGTTCTTTGTCTGGGGCGTTTGCCCCTGGGACAGGTCATCATCTGCCGCCCACGCAGGCGAGGCGACACATGCCAATCATGGCCATCACGGGGACATGGACGATACCCACCATGCTTCCAAAGGGACAGAGCACTCTTGTTCAGGATCGATCTCCTATAGCAGCAATGCACAAAAAGAACGTCTCTATGAACAAGTTGGTTCTGTCGATCGGCAGACCTTCGCTCCGGCCGAGCTTTCCTTCCGTCTAACCCAGTCCCATGGTTATCAAAAGCCTCTTTTTGAAATAAACATCCTTCCAAAATTGTTGACCGAATATTATCAGCTCTACTCCATCTACCGAATTTAAACCTTCTCTTCCGAAGTTTAGGAAAGTGATGCTCGTAGCATATCCAGCGGCGCTCTTTTTAAGCAACCGTGGATAAAAGTTCTTTCGAGCAATTTTTCGAGCCATCGAAAAAGAGGATTAATGTCCTATTTCCTATCTATTTATTTTCCTTTTAAGCGTGAGCACGCCTGCATTTGGCAGGAAGAGGAAAATGATACATGTCGGTAAGGAGGCTGTTGGGATGAAAACAGATCTTATTTCCAGACGTCAGTTACTGAAGAGCGCCGGGGCACTAGGGATGCTGGCGTTGTTGGAACGCTTCGCGCCCGCCTACGCGTGGGCGAGGCCGACGAAATTAGCGCAAACCGGGGAATTGACCGGGAACATCATCGATCTCACGATCGCCGAGACCCCTTTCCGCGTCGGGAATCGATCCGGGACGGCGGTGACGATCAACGGCACAGTGCCGGGGCCGCTGGTTCGCCTGCGTGAAGGGGAAGAGGTCACGCTCAACGTGACGAACCGCTTGAAGGAGATCGCTTCGATTCACTGGCATGGGGTGCTTGTCCCGCCTGATATGGACGGGGTGCCCGGCGTCAGCTTCGGCGGAATCAAGCCGGGAACAACGTTCACTTATCGCTTTCCCTTAAAACAGAGCGGGACCTACTGGTTTCACAGCCATTCGGGATTTCAGGAACAGGTTGGCGTCTATGCGCCGATGATCATCGATCCGCGTGAACCGGATCCGGTTAAGTATGACCGAGATTATGCAGTGGTGCTTTCGGATTGGACGTTTGAGGACCCCATGAAAATGATGGGCAAACTCAAGAAGCAGGCGGGCTATTTCAATTTTCAACGGCGAACGATGAAAGAATTCCTCTCCGTCGCGAAGAAAAACGGCTGGCGCGCGACATTTGAGGACTACCGGATGTGGGCCCGGATGCGGATGGACCCGACCGATCTGGCCGACGTGACCGGCCACGCCTATACCTACCTGATCAACGGGCTTCCCTCGGCCTCCAACTGGACGGGACTTTTTCGTTCCGGCGAGCGGGTCCGCCTGCGGTTCATCAACGCATCGGCCATGTCCATCTTCGATGTTCGCCTTCCGGGTTTAAAAATGAGGGTGGTTCAGGCAGACGGTCAGAATGTTCAGCCGGTCGAAGTGGATGAGTTCCGCATCGCGACGGCGGAGACGTACGATGTAATCGTCGAGCCGAAGGAGGATCGCGCCTACACGATCTTCGCAGAGTCGATCGATCGCGGCGGCTACACGCGCGGGACGCTTGCCCCGCGGCCCGGCATGAGCGCGGAGATCCCGGCGCGCCGACCCCGTCCGCTTCGCACGATGGAAGACATGGGGATGATCGTGGAAGGGATGGGAGAGATGCCCGGGATGCAGCATGGGAAGGAAATGGAAGGAATGCCTAATGAGCCTGGGGAGCATAATATGCGGGATATGGAAAATATGCCAGGGATGCAGATGGAAGATCAGCATCGCTCGGAGATTCCCGGCAGCGCCCCAGTCAAGCACGGTCCCGACACGCACGGCTCCGGCAATCAGATGGTCCCTGATGTCACGCGCAGCCGGTTGGACGAACCGGGCGCCGGGCTGGGGAACGACGGCCGGAGGGTGCTTGTGTATACCGACCTGAAGAGTCTGCATCCGTATCCCGACCGGCGCGCGCCGGAGCGCGAAATCGAAATTCACATTACCGGGCATATGGAGCGCTTCATCTGGTCGTTCGACGGGAAAAAGTTTTCCGAAGCGAAAGAGCCGATTCACTTTCGCTTCGGTGAGCGATTGCGCTGGACGTTCGTCAACGACACCATGATGGAACATCCGCTCCACCTGCACGGGATGTTCATGGAACTGGAGAACGGCGCCGGCGAGCACCTGCCGCGCAAGCACACGATCAACGTCAAGCCCGCCGAGCGCCTCTCAGTCGCCATCACCGCCGACGCGCCGGGGAGATGGGCATTTCACTGCCACCTCCTCTTTCATATGGAAGCGGGGATGTTCCGGGTCGTCGAGGTCTCGGAGAAAGCGTCGGAGGTGCGGTCATGAAAACTTCTCTACGAATTCTCATGCTGATCGCTCTCATCTATCTGTCGGGAGCAACGGACGCCTTCAGCGCTTCGAGCGCGCAGGTCGTATCGGACAAGGAGGGCCGTACGCCGGCGAACCTATCGCCGCAGCGGAACTGGCCCAGTCCGGTCGACGATATGGAGCCGTTTACCTTCGTCCTCGCCGACGTGTTCGAATACCGCCCGAAAGGAACGGATAGAGACTTCCGGTGGGACATCGAGGGATGGCGCGGCGGCGATTACAACCGCCTCTGGTTCAAGAGCGAAGGGGAGCGCCACACCGCGTTCAAAGCCGACTACGACATCGACTTCCAACTGCTTTACGGACGCTTTATCCGGAAGTATTACGACTTTCAGGCCGGTCTCCGCGCCGAAACGCAGACCTTCAGCGATCGCAACGTGACCCGCGCGCATGCGGTCATCGGTTTTGAAGGACTGATTCCTTATCGCTACGAGATCAAGTCTGCGCTATTTATCAGCCAGAACGGCGACCTGTCTGCCCGCTTCACCATCACAAAAAACTATCTGGTGACACAACGGCTGGTTTTCCAGCCTCGCTTTGAGACCAACGCCGCCATTCAGAGGGTCGAAAAGTTCACGACCGGCAGAGGGTTGAACAACATTGAGCTGGGACTCCGCCTTCGCTATGAGATCCGGCGCGAGTTCGCCCCCTACCTCGGCGTCTCGTTTGACCGGAGCTTCTTCGGCACAGCCGACCTCGTGCGGCGGGAAGGGGGCGACCCCCGGCAGGTTCGCTTTGTGGCCGGTGTGAGAATGTGGTTCTGAAAATTGTGGAAATAGAATGAACATCAGGTAGGTTGAACGTATCCGGTTACCAATAAGGAGAGAAAAATGGAAACGCTGCTTCCAGGAATGGCTACGCTCCGAGGAAATATCCACCCTTTGCTGATCCACTTTCCAATCGCTTTTTTTGTGGGGGCGCTTGCGATGGAAGTGCTTGCTGTTTTGCGTGATGAGAAATTCCATTTCGCTGCAACCTGGATGCTTTACTTGGGAACACTCTCGGCCTTGATCGCTCTTCCGACCGGATTTATCGCCGCCAATATTGTCGCGGCGACCGACCCGCGAGGGCATGACGCGCCGGGCCATGATTTCATCCACATTCACCGGAACTGGATGGTCGCCTCTACCGCTGTAGGAATCCTTTTGACGGGTTATCTTCTCTGGATCAACAAAAAAAAGAATTGGGTTTCTCACCGCTGGAGACTCCTGCTGGGGCTGGCGGTCTTGTCGGCGCTAGTCGCTCTGGGAGCTGATCGGGGCGGCCGGCTCGTATTTGAGTCCGGGACAGGAATAAATCCCGAAGTTCTGAAATCGGCGACAGAGAAATCGACTCATGAGGATAACCACTGAAATAGATATCCATGAACGATCCGGACATCGGAAGCGGCTCTATTGGCTATCTCCTTTTTCCGTTCGATCTCATTGCCGATTTTATTCCTCTGATCGGCCACCTCTACGACATGATCATCGTCCCGGCTCTTATCTTTGTGGCTCTGAAAATGATACCCAGAGAGGCGATCGAGGAATGCAGAATGCCGGCGGAAAAAGAGGGAGGTTGATAGGATGGATTCAGCACTTCAGCGCAGAGCGTTGCGGCTGTCCTATTTCACGGTAGGGTATAACCTGATCGAAGGGATCGTCTCCATTGCGGCCGGGCTCCTTGCCGGTAGCGTCGCCCTGGTGGGCAATTCCTCTTTTCACTCGTCGTTTGGATCGGTGCTGCAGGTTGAGCAGGGGTGCATCCCGGATTCCCTTCGCAGGGGCCGGGATCAACCCACGCTTTTCATAATAGCGGAGGGTCTGGACATTTACATCCGCCTCCTTTGCTGCCTGCCCGATCGAGAGCGTTTTCATTTCATTCCCCTCATCTTCTTTATAAACCCTCTCCCTAGATATAGAGTCAAGTCTTTTTAATTCAGGGAAATCACGCTGGATAAGCGATTCATTCGTTTTGATAGCACTCTTATGAGCTAGTACGGCCCAGCATCGATGATAAATTTTTCCCGGATCTTCTTAATACCAGGTCGTTCTATTTCGATGGAGATCGTCCACTCGCCTCCCATCATCAAATCGATCTCCACCTCATAGTTCCCATTGTCGGTGAGCGCGCCTTTTTCGGCGCCGCGCATCCCGTGCATGGAATAGTGAAAGGTGATCCTTGCGTCGGTGATCGCCCTACCAGAGGAAGAAGGTGACAAGGTCAAAACATAATCTTCCCGCTCCCGATGTAGGACGTTAAAATCTTCGTACTGCTGCCGCACGTACAAGACGGCAAAACGCCCAGTAAAAGGAACAAAATGATCGAAGGCCTCATATTTCCTTCTGCTTATCGGGGTTCTTCTTTTCGGTCTGTTTCATGAATACTCCTCTCATCTGAGAGCAAAACCGACACAGGTTCTACATTTGCGTCCTTTTCAAACGTCGTTCTTCTTAACCCGCGCTCCCGCCAGATCTCGTAAATGACAGGATAGATCAGCAGCTCCATGATGAATGAAGTGAAAATGCCGCCGATCATTGGCGCTGCAATCCGCCGCATCAGATCGGCGCCGGCGCCAGCCGACCACATGATCGGAACCAGACCCATAAACATGACGCTGACCGTCATCACTTTCGGCCGAAGTCGATGGACCGCGCCCTCAATGATGGCTTCTTTTAAGTCCCGTATGGTTCGCATTGTTCCGTTCCTTAGCCGCTCCTCATAAGCAAGGTCGAGATAAAGGAGCATGAAGACACCGGTTTCGGCATCGAGCCCCATCAAGGCGATCAGTCCGACCCAGACCCCGATGCTCATGTTGTAACCGAGGAAGTATAAAAACAGAATGGCGCCGACCGCTGAAAAGGGAACGGCGAGAAAGACGATCAGGGTCTTTACCGCAGAACCGGTGTTCAGGTAAAGGAGAAGAAAGATAATAAAAAAGGTGAGCGGCAAAACAATTTTCAGATGCTCTTTGGCCCGCAGAAGATATTCATATTGGCCGGCCCAGACCAATGAGTATCCTGCTGGAAGCTTGACCTTCTCCGCAACGATTCTCTGAGCCTCTTTGGCATAGCCCCCCATATCAGACCTCGTGGTATCGACAAAGACCACCCCCGCCAGCATGGCGCTCTCATCCTTCACCATCGGAGGGCCTTCGGTATATTTGATCTCAGCCAGCTGAGCCATCGGAATTTGCGCTCCGGCGGGAGTCGGCACGAGAACACGCTTTAACTTTTCGATATCATCCCGGTATTCGCGCGCGTAGCGAACGTTGATCGGGTAGCGCTCCCGGCCTTCCACGGTTTGCGAGATATTTTTCCCTCCAATCGCCGTTTCAATGATCTCCTGAATCTCTTCAACCCGAAGCCCATAACGAGAAGCCGCCTTCCGGTCGATCACGAAATCGAGGTAATAGCCGCCTGTCACCCGCTCGAAGAAAGAAGATCGCGTATCCGGAATCTTGGCCATCACCCCTTCGATCTGTTGCCCGATCTTCTCGATCTCATTTAAATCGGCCCCTAAAATTTTGATCCCGATATTGCTTCGAATGCCGGTGGCGAGCATTTCAGTCCGGGTCTGGATCGGCATCCACCAGATGTTCGGGACGCCGGGGAACTTCAGCTTCTTGTCCATCTCGGCGATCAGCTTTTCCCAGGTCATTCCAGGCCGCCATTGGTCCTTCGGTTTTAAAGTGATGACCGTCTCTCCCATGTTCAGCGGCGCAGGGTCGGTGGCACTCTTCGCCTCGCCGATCTTCCCGAAGACCCGCTCCACCTCCGGAAATTCCTTTAACATCTGATCCTGGATCTTTAAAATCCGCGTTGCTTCGGTGATTGAAATCCCAGGGAGGGTGGTCGGCATATAAAGGATCGTCCCTTCGTTCAAAGGAGGCATAAACTCTGAGCCGAGGCGAAGATAAACGGGAATAGTGAGAAGAACGATCAAAACGGCCGAAATCACCACCGGCCAACGGTGCCGAAGCATGAATTCGAGCACAGGATGATAAATCCGCTGGAGCGGCCGGCTGATTGGATGCTTTTCTTCAGCGTAGTACTTTCCAACCAAGGCATGATTACCGATCCAGGAGAGCCATTTGGGTCGAAAAGTAAAAGGATCCATCCGGGTGAAGAGCATCCGCATCGCGGGATCGAGCGTGATGGCTAGCACGGCCGCGATTGCCATCGCCAGATTTTTGGTAAAGGCGAGCGGCTTAAAGAGACGGCCCTCCTGCGCTTGTAAGGTGAAGATCGGAATAAAGGCTACGGCGATAACGAGCAGCGAGAAAAAGACCGAAGGCCCCACCTCCTTCAGCGCATTGAGCCGCACCTCATGGTAGTCGCCGACCCTTCCCGTCGATTGCCAATGTTCCAGCTTTTTGTAGGCATTCTCCACCTCCACGATGGCGCCATCCACCAGAACACCGATGGAAATGGCAATGCCGGCCAGCGACATGATATTCGAGGTCAGGCCCGAATAGTACATCGGAATAAAAGAGAGGATTACCGCAATCGGAATCGTCACGATCGGAATCATGGCGCTGGGGATATGCCAAAGGAAGATCAGAATGACCCCGCTGACAATGAGCAGCTCCTCTGTTAAGGTATGTTTAAGCGTGTCGATTGCCCGTTCGATCAGATCGGATCGATCATAGGTGGGGACAATTTTGACCCCTTCCGGCAACGAGGGTCCGATCGCCTTGATCTTTTCCTTCACCCGGTTGATCACGTTCAGCGCATTTTCGCCGTAACGCATGACGACGACCCCGCCGACCACCTCTCCTTTTCCATCCAACTCCGCCACCCCCCGCCGAATGTCGGGACCAATCGTCACATTCGCGACATCTTCCACTCGGATCGGTGTACCCTTCTCGTCGGTTCCGATCGGGATGATGCGAATATCCTCGGTCGACTGGATATAGCCCTGCCCCCGGATGACATATTCCCGGCCTGCCTGCTCGATAACCCGCCCTCCGACGTCGTTGTTGCTCGCGCGGATCGCCATGACGACATGATTGAGCGGGATAGGGTAGGCCGCCAGCTTATTCGGATCGATATTGACCTGGTACTGCTTAACGAAGCCGCCGACCGAGGCGACCTCCGCGACCCCGGGCACCGATTGAAGCCAGTAGCGCAGAGACCAGTCCTGAAGGGTCCGAAGCTCCGCCAGATCGTGCTTTCCCGATTCATCCACCAAGGCGTACTGATAAACCCATCCGACGCCGGTCGCATCCGGACCGAGCGTGGGGGTCACTCCTTCCGGCAATTTTTGAGAGACCCCTTGCATGTATTCCAGGACCCGGCTTCGAGCCCAGTAGATATCGGTGCCGTCTTCGAATATGACGTAGACGTAGGAGAGCCCCAGCATCGACTGGCCACGGACATACTTTACCTTCGGCGCGGAGATGAGCGAGGTGATCACCGGATAAGTGATCTGATCTTCAATGAGGGTCGGGCTTCGGCCCGGCCATTCTGTGAAGACGATGACCTGCGCATCCGAAAGATCCGGAATGGCGTCGAGGGGAACATTCCGCATCGCCCAGACCGCCCAGGCGACCAGAAAAAAGGTGATTGTGATGATTAAAAATTTATTCCGGGCAGAATAATCGATGATTTTTTCAATCATGTGAAACTCCAATCAGTTTCGTAATCGGGGCGGGTCTACCCCGCCCCGATTAGCATTACATTCCCGGCATTCCTTCCATTCCATCGCCCGCTTCCAAGGTGAATTTTTCCTGAAGTTCCGGTTTGCCAGGTGGGGTAATAAGGGCGGTCACCTCCCACGTTCCTGCCATACCGAATTTGACCTTCCCCTCATACTGACCGTTCTTGAATGAGGCCGGAACTTTCACCGACTTCATTCCAGGCATGGCCATCGTGTAGGAAAAGACGACCTTGGCGTTTTCAACCGGTTTTCCGGAAGCATCGACGATTTTCAGCCGGACGAGGTTCTCGCCGTCTTTCGGGGGCGCCGGCTCCGTTGACAGGGTCAGAGAGAGACCTCCCGCTTTCTTAGTCTGCGGTCCTGCAGGGGTTTTCTTCCCCTCCATCCCTTTCATTCCTTCCATCCCTTTCATATCCATCTCACCCATCTGTGCCTGCTCCATCTTGATGCCGGCCATCCCGAGCGCCCCCATCATGTTGGACGAAGCCATCAACTTGCTCTCGGAGTCGATCAAGAAATTGGCCGAGGTGACGATTTTGTCTCTCACCGAGAGTCCCTCCTGAACGAGGTATTGACCGTCGATCCGGCTCGCTTTAATCTCCTTCGGTTCATACGTCTCCATCCCTTTGTCAATGAAGGCGATTTTACGCAGGCCGGAGTCGAGCACCGCCGACTCCGGAATCAAAAGGCCCTTTCCGAGTAAAGCCTTCAGCTCCACCTGGGCGAACATCTCCGGCTTGAGTTTAAAACCCGGATTGGGAAGCTCCAGCCGGACCCGAACGGTCCGGGTTTGGGGATTGAGAAAGGGATCGATGTAGGCCACCTTCCCGCGAAACATCTCGCCGGGGTAAGCGTCGACGGTGACGGCGGCTTCCTGGCTTTCTTTCACGTATGCAAGATCGGATTCGTAGACCTCCGCAACGACCCAGACGGTGGACAAATCGGCGATCTCGTAAAGGGTCATCTCCGGTGTGACCCGCATCCCTTGGGTTCCCTCCCTTTTGGTGACAACGCCGTTGATTGGCGAGGTGATCACGATGGCCGTCTGCGGCTCGCCTCGCTTCTCCAATTCCTGAATCTGCCTCTCGGTGATTCCGGACAAAAGAAGCCTTCTTCGCGTCGAAGAAAGGAGGACGTCTCCAGTCTCCCGTACTTCGGCGACCGAACTGGCCACAAGTTTTGCCTGGCTTCTTTTCGCCAACAGGTACTCCTGCTGCGTTGTAAGCAGATCGGGAGAATAAAGGGTCAGGAGCGGTTCTCCCTTTTTCACCACTTGTCCAGTGAAATTAATGAAGAGGTCCTGGATCCAACCGTCTACCTTCAAATTAATCCGAGCGAGCTTCCGTTCATCGTAAGCCACGCGGCCTACGGCCCGGATTCCTTTCTCCACCTCTTTCTCCTGAACTTCGGCCACTTTAACGCCGATCCGTTGCTTCTTCTCCGGCGTAAGCATCGTCGACGCCTGGCCGGTTTCATTGACGCCCATCTTCATCCCTTCCATGCTAGGCATCCCATCCATCTCCTTCATTGCCCGCTCTGTTTCCGTCCCTCCGAGCGCTTGATTCTTCGTCATTTGCGAGACCAATAAAGCTGCGATGGCAATAATCGCCAGCAGGAGCACGATCTTTCTGGTTCTACCCAACTTTTGTAATGCTCTCATTTTTGTATCCTCCTTATTTTGTAAAGTTAAAATCCTCTTCCAACCAGCTCTTCCAGCTCGGCTGCGTTTTTATTCACATCGACCAAGGAGCGAAAGTAGGTCAGCTCCAACTCCTTCAGGTTCTTTTGCGCGTCAATGAGAGTGAGGAAATCGTTCTTCTTCGTCTGATATCCGATCGTGGCCGCCTCCAGCGACTGCTCCGCCAGCGGCAGGATGCCGCTCTCGTAAAGCCGGGCCAGACGCCGCGATGATTGGAACCGGACAAGAACTTCTTTGACTCGAAGGGCGGTCTCATTGATCGCCGCTTGATGGGCGGCTTCGGCGCGGGACTGCTCGGCTTCGTTCTCCCGGATGCGGGCGTCGTATTTTTTCTTGTTGATCCAGGGGAGATTGATTTTGACCGAGGCCATCCAGCGGTTCGGACCGTCATGAACGTCCCAATAGGCCACCTCCGCCATCACATCGGGAAAAAGATCGCGGCGGGCCAATTTGATCGATTCTTCTCCGCGGCGAATCGCCAGCGCGTGCATCCGATTCTCAGGGCGGGCTTCCTCCGCTTCGCGCTGCAGCATCTCCACTGAAGGCTCAACCGCCGGGATCGTCGGGGGTTGAGGGAGACCGAGCGGCGCGTCGGAAGGTCGATTCAGGAGGGTGTTGAGCCGCGCCTCCGCCGTCTCCCGCTCCTGTTCTAACGTGACCAGCGCGTTGGAGAGATCGAGCAATTCAACCTGAGCACGCAGGATGTCTTGCTGGCCGACCGCTCCGACGGCAAACTTCTCCTGGGCGATTTGGGAGAACTTTCGGGCCAGCTCAACCTGAGTATGATGAATTTCAAGCGCCTTGTGAGCGAAGAAGAGATCGTAATACGCCTGCTTTGATTCTCGTAGTATTTTAAGGCGGACGCCGCGCGCCTCTTCGCCCGCCATCGTCCGCTCTAGGCCGGCCACGCTGCCGCGAAGCGCCCGTTTTCCGAAGAAGGGAAAACTTTGAGAGAGGGTGTACCAAGTCTCATCGGCCTTCCCGAGATTGAAATTGGAAGGAATCGACCATTGCATCACGCCGATCTGGGGATCGTCAAAAGCGCGCGCTTGTGGAATGCGCTCTTCGGCTGCGCGCTCCCGCTTTTCCGCTGCCAGGATCTCCGGGTTCTTATCGGCCACTTCCCGGAGGATGTCCTCCAAAACCAGCATCGGGGCACTTTCTATGGCAGCGGGAGCGGCGATTGACGGTTCAATGGCGTTAAAGAAAAAGATAAAGAGCAAGAGAAGTCGTTTCATCGGACCACTCCAGTTATTTTATGTGGCTAAGAAATAGAGACGAGCAATCGCCTTCTTAAGATTTTTTAGAAAGGCAATTACCAGCTAATGTGCTTGGAGTGGATCGATTTAAATCAGAAGGGTGCGGTGGAGGATAATGAGATCCCCATGAGGTTGTTGCAAGGGATGATCCGGGTCAAATATTGATGAAAAAATAGGAGGAGGGTCCTTAAGACATTGGACGATTAAAGCAAGCCCATCTTCCACAAGAATGGCCGGCGCGGGAAGTTGCGGCCCGCCATGCAGTGAGCCTTGCAGCGTCGAGAGCTGACAGAAGCTCTTGGCCAGCTCGGGCGAGGAGACATTCCGGCAAGGAATGGTGCAGCAATCTTCCGCTTTCGGAGCCCAATCCGGGACCATACAGGCGTTGGCTAACGAAAGGGTGAGAAAGGAGGCTGCCAGAGTGATGAGAACCAGCAGTTTTATATTTTTTCTATGGAACATAGGTTCACTCAAGTTCTTATGAGAAGCGTACAGGTTCAACAATTCAATGTCAAGTCCATTGCATCTAAGAAACTTCTTACTTTTAGATTTGGTATAGTCCTCGCTATCTGGAAAAATCACCAGACCTACAGATCTATTGGATTGGTACTGAAGAGGGAGTGCATTTAGCTGACAGCCTTTTTATTTCGTGCTTACGCTGAGGAGCCCGGCCGATATTAACAACTATCGGCCGGGCTCAGGATTAACCTATGCACAGCAGCACGAAGGACCTGATCCGGTAGGCGATACTTTCTCGCCCAATCCCTTCCGATGGGATGCGACGGCATAGTCCTCCTCGGCAAGAATTTCCTTCATCCGCTGAATCGTCGCGCACTCTTCATGAGCCGGTTAGTCACCCGAAGCGTCACCTCTTCCCCCTCTCGCCATCGGAGCGCGGGACCGGGAGCCGTGCCGTTGATCGTCATCGCCATCCGCTCCTGGCCGGTGATGTTGACCCGCGTTTCATCGATGACCAAGCGGTACTCCCCGGCCAGCGCCGTCGCCGAGGCGAATAAGAGCGCGATGAATGCAAGGAGTCCTCTTTTAATTCGCACCCCTTTCTTTTTCCTCATGCCGCTCGGCGCATCTGATGCGTTTTCTCGTGGCTCTTTCCTTCAGTCGATACGGCGGACGATTTTCGAATCCCCGCCAGGCGCGTCCACCTCAGCAACATGGCGTTCATCGCCACCAGGACCGTGCTTCCGGACATCGAGAGCGCCGCCGCCTCCGGGCTGATCGTGATCGGATAGAATACTCCCGCCGCCAGCGGAAAGGCAATCACGTTGTAAGCAACCGCCCAAAAGAGGTTCTGCCGCATCTTGCGTAGCGTTGCGCGGGAGAGCTCAATCGCGCCGACCACATCATACGGATCGCTCTTCATCAACACCACATCGGCGCTCTCCATCGCGACATCGGTCCCGGCGCCGATCGCGAATCCGACATCGGCTTGCGTGAGCGCCGGCGCATCGTTGACCCCGTCCCCCACCATTCCCACCTTCTTCCCCTGCGACTGAAGTTCTTTAATCTTCTCCGCCTTCTGCCCCGGCAGTACGTCGGCCAGGACGATCTCGATCCCCAGCTCCGCGGCGATCCGCTCGGCGGTCGCGCGGTTATCGCCGGTCAGCATGGCGACATGAACTCCCCGATCTCTCAATTTCTTCACCGCCTCGGCGGCGGTGGGACGGGAGGCGTCCGCGATCGCGATCAGACCGATTCCCTTTCGATCCTGAGCGACATGGGTCACCGTTCTTCCGGATCCTTGGAACCGATTCGATTCCGCATCGAGGCCGCTCATGTCGACCCCTTCTTCCTCCATCAGTCGGCGATTCCCGAGAAGCACCGACCGGCCGGAGACCTCGGCCCGCGCTCCTTTTCCCTCGATGGCGGTAAAACCTTTTGCCCGCTCCCGCTGGAGCCCTTCCGCCCGGCGGAGAATCGCCTGGGCCAGCGGGTGTTCCGATCCCTCTTCGACCGCGGCCGCCAAGGAGAGAATTTCGTCTGCGCCTCTTCCGGCGACGGTCGCCACCTCCACCACCTCCGGCTGGCCCATCGTCAAAGTTCCGGTCTTATCGAAGACAACGACATTCAGTTTGGTCGCCTCCTCTAACGCCGCGGCGTTCTTGAAGAGAATCCCGTTCATCGCGCCGAGTCCGGTTCCGACCATGACTGCCATCGGGGTGGCCAATCCCAACGCGTCGGGGCAGGCAATGACGAAGACCGTGATCGTGAGGGTCATTGCAAAGAGGAGGGGGCGGTCCGCCCATCCGTACCAAAACGCAAATGTGATCAGACCGATTCCAATCGCGGAAGCGACGAGCCACTGGGCGGCGCGATCGGCGAGAAGCTGCGCCGGGGCCTTCGAGTTCTGCGCCTCCTGGACCAGCTTCACGATCTGGGCGAGCGCGGTGTCGGCTCCGACCTTGGTGGCGCGATAGCGGAAGGTTCCACTCTTATTGATCGTGGCCCCGATCACCGTGTTGCCCGGCGCCTTACTCACCGGCATCGATTCGCCGGTGAGCATCGATTCATCGACGAGCGACGATCCGTCGACGACTTGACCGTCCACCGGGATCTTGTTCCCGGGACGGATCACGATCAAATCACCGACCTCCACCTCCGCTGTTGGGATCTCTACTTCGCGGTCGTTCCTGAAGACGGTGGCCATCGGGGGGGCAAGGTCCATCAGCGCCCGGATCGCGCTGGACGCCCCGGCGCGGGCCCGCATCTCCAGCCAGTGACCGAGCAGGATAAAGACCAGCAGAACGGAGGCCGCCTCGTAGAACTGCTCCCCTTGAAAGAAGAAGGTCGCGCCGATGCTGAAGAGGTAGCCGGTTCCGACGCTCAACACCACCAGGACCGCCATGTTCAACGCGCCGTTTCGAATCGCCCGGACGGCGGCGACCACAAAAGGCCAGCCGGGGTAGAGGATCGCGGCGCTCGCCAGCAGAAAGAGCCAGACGTTGAGATTCAAACCAAACGGGGGCGTCAGCCGGATGAAATCGATTCCCATCGGCGCATAGAGAAAAATCGGAACCGAAAAGAGTAAAGCAATCCAAAAGCGGTTGCGCATGTCGCGCGCCATCTCCGCCAGATCCATCCCGGGGCCATGCCCCATCTCGTGCGCCATCTCCGCCATCGCGGGAGCGGCTTTTGGAGCCGGCGCATGGGCGGCATGCTCCCGGTGTTCCTCCATCGGAGCCGGCATCGCCGCCTCCATCTCCGGATCTTCCGGCGCGCAGATGTGTTTGGGAACCATCTCGCCGCGGCAGTGATGGCCGCACTCCTCCACCCGTTTCTTGATCGTTTTGAGATCCATCACCGCCTCGTCATACGTCACCGTGGCGGTATCCGAGACTGGATTGACCTCCACCCGCTTCATCCCCGGCAGACGCATCAACTGCTTTTCCACGCCGCGGGCGCTCAGCGGCGAGAGGATCTCCCCGACCTCGATAGTGCTCGTCTTCATCGATGCCCTTTCGAAAGCGCTAGGCCGCCTCCGCCTTTTTCTTTTCAATTTGAAGAAATTCTTTTACCACTCCCAGCGCCCTGTCGGTTTTCTCGATCGACTTCATCGCATCTTTCTCGATCCCGGCCAGCGCTCGGATCGCATCAATCGTCTCGGGAATGACGATCGCCTGATTGTCGACCTGGTAGGTATAGTAAACTTCATTCCCCTCGACAGTAAGGACGTCTTCCCAGAGGCCCACCTCATAGAGGTCGGCCCGGGGGCGCCCCAGATCGGACATCAGCTCCTTGGTGCTGTTGATCGCCGTCACGCCATCCCCCATCCGGACAAACGCAATCCGAGGCGCCGCGCGAAACGCGGCGAGGACCTCCTCCTTTGTGGAAGATCGGGTCAGCTCGACCCACCAGGTATGGAGATGGCTGATGTTTTCCGGGGCCTTGACGGCAATGGTGACGACATTCAGATCGGGGTCGACGGTCCGCGCGTCGGGTCCTTGGTGGCTCGGGATCACCTTCTCCGGAACGATCGTGTTCATGATGCCGTCGAGGTGCGACTCCCAGGGATCGGAGGCCCGGCGGATCAGGGTCCCCCGCGCGCGCTTCAGCAGCCCCGCCTTCTTCAGCGCCGTGAGCGTGCGGACGATGGAGGTGGTGTTGCAGGAGACCACGCGGGTGATCTGCCGTCCGAGCGCTGTTTCGTAGTTCGCCTGTGCCACGAACGAATGGCCGGTCAGCGCGTGCGCCTCGCCTCCCTGAAAGATCGCTTTGACGCCTGCCTTTTCGTAACGCGCTTTGTTTCCGGCGGCGATCTTCTTGGGGGTGCAATCGACCGCCACGTCGACCCGGGAGAGAAGCTCGTCCACCGTCCCCGCGACCGGAATCCCGGAGGATCGCATCTCCGCCGCTTTCTCCGGCGCCGCCGCGAAGACGGGAATCCCCAAGATCGCCGCGGTTTTGATCCGGTAGTCGGTCATGATGTCGGCCACGCCGACCAACTCTAAATCGTCTTGTTTCCGAACCGCGTCGGCCACCCGCTTTCCGATCACGCCATAACCATTCACAGCCACCTTTACTCTGCTCATCGTACGCTCCTTATCTAAAGCCTTCACATGCATTAAATTCCGATTTTCTAGAGGACTCACTTTTCTCCATTCTGGACAAAAGAGACAGCGAACACAACCCCTCAGAAGGAGGTCGGTCCTCGATTCAGGCCTCCGGCCCCTTTCTCAGTCGCATCACAAACCAGATGAACAGGACCGCTGACACGACCATGCCGAGGGCGCTGAACGGAATCCCTCCAAGGGACTCCTTCCCCTCCAGGTGAAGCAGGCCGAACGTTGCGAGGACCACTGCCGTCAGAACCATCCCCAATATTCGTAAATCGTTCTGCCGATCAAACTCCCGCTTCATCCCTTGAATTTCCTGGGTGTCGATTTTAACGCCGATCTCTCCCTTCTCGATTTTAGCGAGCGCGTGTCTGATCTCTTCGGGAAGAGAGGCCAGGAAACCGACATGGTCCAGGAGATCGGCCTGAAGTTTTTGGAAGATCTTCGTCGGGCTGAATTGATCTTTCAAGGCGCCCATCACATAAGGTTCGAGCTCCTTGTTGAAAGCAAACTCCGGGTAGAGTTTTACGCCCATCCCCTCCGTGGTGGCGAGCGCCTTGCCGAAGAGGGCGAGATCGGCGGGAAACCGGATCCCGCTTCTCGCCCCCCGGTTGATTACCCGGAAGAAGGCCCAGGTGATGCTCGGCGGATGCTCCGTGAAGAAGAACTCGCTCAAGATGCCGGCGATGTCTCTCTGAAATCCGGCGAGGTCGCTCTCCTGATCGATCGTCGCGAGATGAAGCAGATGCCGCGTGAACCCTTCAATATCTTTATTGACGAAGGAGATCAAACAGCTCAACAGCTCCCGGCGCGACGCTTCGTCCAGATATCCGACCATCCCGAAATCGTGAAGGCAGAGCCGCCCGTCGGGCATGGCGAAGAAATTTCCTGGATGGGGATCGGCATGGAAGAATCCCGCAACGAAAAATTGTTGAAAAAAGGCGCTCACGCCGATCGCGGCGAGCCGCTTTCGATCGCCGCCGAACGTCTCGATCCGGTCGAGATCGGTGACCTTGACCCCGTGGGAGAACGAAGCGGTCAGGACCCGCTCGGTGGTCCGGTCCCAGAAGACCTTCGGAATAGTGATATCGGGATTGTCTCGGAAGATATAGCGGAACCGCTCCGCGTTGCGCCCCTCCGCCCTGAAATCGAGCTCCCTCAAGGTCCAGTCGGCGAACTCATTAATAACCCGCGTCGGCCGGTAGAGCCGCAGTTCCGGGAGGAAGCGCTCGGCCAAGCCAGCGAGGAAGAAGAGAATGTGAATATCCTGGGTAATGATCTTCTGAATCCCGGGCCGCTGGATTTTGACGGCGACCTCGGTTCCATCTTCCAGGAAAGCCCGATGGACCTGGGCCAGCGAGGCGGCGGCGACCGGTTTCTCTTCAAATGACTTGAACCGCTCCTCGGGAGCGCCGCCCAACTCCTCCCGGAGAATTTTTCTCGCCTCCTCATACGAAAAAGGAGGGGCATGGCTCTGCAACTTGGAGAACTCCTGCGAGAGGGTCTCCCCGACCAGGTCGGCGCGCATGCTCAAGATCTGTCCCAGTTTGATGAAAGTCGGTCCCAACCGCTCCAGAAGGGTTCTCAAGGCGGGGGGCGAGAGAATCGGCTGCGGTCCTTCAATTTGAGCCGGGCTCTCCTCGACGGAAGCGCCTCTGAAGAGATGCGCGATCCGATATCGAAGCGGAAGTAGATACCGGAGCCGGAGCCGATCAATGAGCATTCCTCCGCCCGATTCGACGACGATGACGAGAATCTTGCGCAGACGGTTCAGATCGGCAAGTCTCATCTTGTAAGGTCGAAGTGCCATCCGTTTTACCTTCTCAAAATTTTCTATGCGGGCTTCTTATCTGCCATGCTCCCCATAACATCACGGCCGGGCAGACCAATAAAAGCGCGATCAGAAAAGCGCTCCAGAGGGTCAGGCCAAAGAGGACCAAGACCCCCGTCGCCAACCCGATCATCATGTAAGGACAGAGCCAAGCCCAGTTACGCATGGAGACCTCCTGAAAAAATGATCATCCCTCCAGCCGACGATCTCATTTCCCTGCTCTTCGATATCGATCCTTTGACGAGCAATAAGGCTTCATACCGCATCCTTCATCTCGCGCACCCCTCCCGCCAGCAGGTCGCCGAGATCGATCGCATTGGAGGGGTGCGGAATCGTGTTACAGGTCACCACCCTCAATGCCCCCGCTTCCTGAAGATCCTCCTCAGCCCGATCGGCAAAGATCGCATGAATCCCGATACAGACCGGCTTCGAAAGTCCCGCGCGGCGCAGATGTCCGACTGTCTCAATCATGGTTCGGGCCGTAGAGATGATGTCGTCCACCAGCACCGGCGTGCAGCTTTTCCAGCGGTCGATCTCGGGAACCGAGACCTCCACCTCCCGGTCGCCGCGGCGGATCTTCTCCAAAACCAGATAGGGAGCTCCGGCCCGGGCTGCGATCTCGGAGACCCACTGCTTACTCTCGCTGTCAGGCCCGATCAGGACCGGAGAAACAATGTTGGCGCGAATCCAGGTTGAGATCAAAGGGGCGGCGTGAATCACCCGCGTAGGGATAGTGTAGATCTCCGACAGAGAGGCGCGCCGGTGCAGATGGGGATCGACTGTGACCAGCCAATCGACGGAGCCGGATAGGAGCCGAGCAAAGTAGACGGAGGTGATCCCCTCTCCGGGTTGGAACCGCCGATCCTGACGCATATAGGCAAGATAGGGCACGACCAGCCCGACCTGGGTGGCCCCGAGATCCTTTGCGGTTTGCGCCGCGAAAAAAAGCGGGATCGCCTTGGTGTCGGGCCGGTCGAGCGTACAGCAGAGGATCGCCGGGCGCCCTTTAACGGAGGTCTCGATCCGGAAATAAGATTCGCTATCGGGAAACCGTCGGAAGAGAATCTTTCCGACTTCGGCGTCGATCCGATTCGCAAGGGATGTGGCCAGATCGTCATTGCCCGGCAATGCAAACACCAGCGGTTTCATCGCGCCTCCTCGATGCGAAAGATCTCCTTTTGTCCTTCCACATAGGCCAAGGCATAGGCCATCTCGCCCGGAGACTCCGCGTGAATCGTGAAGAGCGGCTGGCCCTTTTCCACCCGGGCGCCCAGGAGGGCATGCAAATATAACCCAGCCGCGGGGGCCTGCGGCGCGCCGGAGAGCTTGGCGACTCGTGCGAGCCGGCGGTTATCGATTTGAACGACCTCGCCCGCGCGTTCGGCTTCAACCGTCCGGGTATATCCGGCGCGCTGAGGCTCCCGCATTCCACCCTGCGCTCTGCAGATCGCCTGAAATTTGCGCCATGCCCGGCCATCGTCGAGGATAGCGCGAGCTGTATGATATCCCTCTTCCGAGGGCACTCGGGAGGAGAGTTCCAAGATCGCCCCCGCGAGAGTGAGCGCCCTCTCCCGAAGGCTCTGGGGCGCCGTGGCCTCGCCGCGGAGGACGGAGAGCACGTCGCGCGCCTCCAACGCGGGACCGATCCCGCAACCGACCGGCTGGGCGCCGTCGGTGAAAACCGCTCGGATGTTCAGGCCGACCGCCCGGCCCACCACCTCCAGACGGTCGCGGAGAATTTCGGCCGCTTCAACGCTTCGCACTTTGGCCGTCTCTCCGATCGGCATGTCGATCACCACATGGGTCGACCCCGCCGCCGCTTTCTTTGAGAGAATCGAGGCGACGATTTGACCGTCGCTGTCGAGGTCCAGCGGCCGTTCCACCCGGATCAAAACGTCGTCCGCGGGGCTCAGGCGAACGGCTCCCCCCCAGATGATGCATCCCCCTTCCCGCTCCACCACGCGGCGCATGGAGGGAATGTCAAGCGCCACCGGCGCCAACGTTTCCATCGTGTCGGCGGTGCCAGCGGGAGAGGTGATCGCTCGCGAGGAGGTCTTCGGTATCGTCAGGCCGAATGCGGAGACAATCGGAACGATCAGCAGCGTCGTCCGGTTTCCGGGAAGGCCACCGATGGAATGCTTGTCCATCACCGGAGTCTGACTCCAGCTGAGGCGCTCGCCGACGCCGATCATCGCCCGGGTCAGGGCGACCATCTCCGAGGTATCGAGGCGATCCCCCGCGGAGGCGGTGATGAATGAGGCGAGATGAATATCGGAGTATCTCCCCGCAACGATGTCTTGAATGATCTCCTTCATGGCGACTTCGTCCAGCTGCTTTCCGTAAGCCTTGGCGCGGACATGGCTCAGCGATTCGAGCGGCGGCGGGTGAGAAAGGTCAATCCGGTCTCCTTCCTTCGCCCCCAAAAGTTTCCAGGCCGACTCGGACAATGCGGCCTCTCCGGGAGTCAAAAGATCGGTGTTTACGATATTGAGGGTTGCGATGATAGTATGCCCGTTATGGGCCACCTGGACGCGGGAGAGCGCTTCAAATCCTTCCGAGCGGCAGACGTGGCAATCGCGCCTCATGTAGATCACCGGCTGCTGGTATGTGTCGATCCCGATTCTCCGAAGCCGAAGCGCATGAGCGTACTTTCCTTCCTTTGAAGACATCCTTCCCTCCGCTATTTCAGGTCGGTCTTTTGCAGATAGTCCGGGATCTGGCAGCGCCAGCCGAGCTTCTCTTCAATCCGATGTCTTAAGTCATCCGCCGCGGCAGGCTCGCCATGAGTGATAAATGTTTCCCGCGGAGGCGCAGCGAAATGGCCCAGCCAGGTCATGATTTCATCGGCGTCTGCATGGCCGGAGAGATTCTCCAGGGTCGCGACTTCCGCCCTCACCGGAATGTAGGCCCCATGAATCTTCACCCCCTTGGCGCCGTTCACCATCGCCTCGCCGCGTGTCCCACCCGCCTGAAAACCGACAAAGAGAATCGCATTCCGCTCGTCGGGAGCGAAGGTTTTGAGGTGGTGGAGCACCCGTCCTCCGGTGGCCATGCCGCTGGCCGAGATCAGAATCATTGGATCTTTTAAGCCATTGACCCGTTTCGATTCCTCCACGCTATTGACCACCTGCGCGGCGCGGCACATCGCCCGGCACTGATCGGATGTTAGCCGATGTTCCTCCCGGTGATCACAGTAGAGATCGGTCGCCTCGGCCGCCATCGGGCTGTTGAGGAAGACCGGAATGTCGGGGATTTCATGCGCCGCTTTGAGAAGATGGATCAGGTAGAGCACCGCCTGGGCGCGGCCCACTGCAAAAGACGGGATCACGACGATTCCGCCGCGGCTCACGGTTCGGTTGATGATTGCCGCAAGCGCTTTCTTCGGATCGGCGGGATCGTGACGCCGGTTGCCGTAGGTCGATTCGATCACCAGGTAGTCTGTTCGGCCGATCTCCGACGGGGCGGCCATGAGGAGATCATTCGGGCGGCCGAGGTCGCCGGAGAAGAGAAGCGAAGTGTCGCCCTCCCGAAGGGAGATCATCGCGGCGCCGAGAAGATGCCCGGCAGGCTTGAACTGAAAACTAAGACCCCCTCCGAGATCGAAATCCCGTCCGAACTCGACGGTCCAAAAATGGCGGAGCGAACGTTCCGCGTCCTCCTGCGTGTAGAGCGGAAGCGCCGGGGCATGTTTGGAGAACTTTTTCTTGTTCGCGTAGGCCGCGTCCTCCTCTTGGAGAAAGCCGCTGTCCGGCAGGAGAATGCGGCAGAGATCGCGGGTGGCCGGAGTGGAATAGATCTTTCCCGAGAAACCCTTCTTGACCAACAGAGGAATGTAGCCGCTGTGGTCGAGATGGGCGTGGGTCAGGATCACCGCGTCGATCTGCCTCGGCGCGATCGGAAGCGGCTCCCAGTTTCTCAGACGCAGTTGCTTGAACCCCTGGAACAGGCCGCAGTCGATTAAAAGTTTCTTAGAGCCGGCCGCAACCAGATATTTCGAGCCGGTCACCGTCCCCGTCGCCCCCAGAAAGGTGATATCCATGTTCGGCTTTCCTCTCCCTTTAAGAGCCTTGGCTAAACCAGCCTACCTATTGGCGGCCTTCAACAGAATGGCATTGGCGGCGGCCAGCAGCACAAGGGCCAGGCCGAGCAGCCTTTTCCCCTCCGCGATTCGGACCGCACCGCTGAGGCCGAAGGCAACCACTGCGATCCACATCAGAACGGTTCCAATCATCGAACTTCTCCCGAAACACCTCTTTTTCATCTTCCAATGGACGGAAATAAAATGTCAATAAAGAGACACTTTCTCGTCCAAAATCAGCCGCGTGACCTGGTCGATGTTCTCCAGCCACCCGTCCGCGATCGCTGTCACCGACCGTTTCAATTCAACGCTGAGGCCTTCACTTGTGCGAACTTCGATCGCCGCGACCTGCGGCTGGTCCGTCGGCTCTCCAATCGCCGACAATAGCTTGACGCTCACCTCCTCGACCTCCTCGTGGATCTCGCGCGCCATCAGGAGGGCGAGAACATTGTAGATCTTCCCGACATGCGAGACGGGGTTCTTCCCCGCGGCCGCCTCCAGCGACATCTCGCGTCCCGGCGTGATCAAGCTGTTCACTCGGTTACCGCGACCGACCTGGCCGTCATCCCCCATCTCGGCGCTCAATCCCGATACGGTCAGATAGACGCCCCGTTCATCCCGCGCCGCGGGATCATCGAGGGTGTTGATTCGGATCACGGCCGGCGCGCCGAGGTGATCGGCGAGGTAGTCGTGGATTGCCTTCTTGATTATGAAGTAGCGTTCGATCCCTTCGACGTATCGGTCGATGAGGGCAAGCGCGATCGTGAAGGAAAGATCGCCGTTCACGCGATGCCCCATGATCTTGTAGTCGTCTCCTGCGGCGCGGAACGATGTCCTGAACGCGGACGATTGGATCAACTGCGACAGTTTTAGGACCCGCTGCTCCAACCGGGAGTAGGGGGCATAGCCGCACCCGAAGGAGGTATCGTTCGCCAGTGGCGCGCCATCACCGCGCCGGAAGACCTCTTTTAAGTTCGCGCTCCCTTCTTTGATTTCGGTCATGATCTCGAAGTATTTCAGGTCGCACCGGATATTTTCCTCCAAATATCCGCGCGCGGCATCCGAGACGATTTTCTTGATATCCAACTTCGGATCGGAATTGGTGGCCCGGCCGCAGATGAAGATCTTGATCGGATCTATCCAATGTCCGCCGCCGAACCGAGGGGCGCTTTGGCCCGCTACGAGCAACCCTTTGTCCAGATTATGATGCAAAACGGCGCCGTAGGTCCGAATATAAGCCGAGGATACCGCGCGGGATGCGGCCTCACAGACTCCGTCGGCGATCGTGTCGGGATGCCCGATCCCCTTACACTCGCACATCTCGACTTCCTCCTCCTCGATCCGTGGACGAGCCATCGGATTGACGACGATCTTCCGATCAATCATCGCTCACCGGGCTCCTCTTTGAGGCTTGTCCGCTTCCTGTTTAGCGCCGCCCTCTGAGAGACGCGGGAAAAAAGCCGGCGTATTCGCCATATAACGGGCATATGCCTCGCCGAACTCCGCCAGGACCTCCCGCTCTTCCCGCCGAGCGAGACGGACATACATGAAGACCAGAATCGGAAACATGACCAGTGTCAAAATCGTCGGCCATTGCAGCAGGAATCCGAACAGGATCAGGACAAACCCTGCGTACTGCGGATGACGAATCTTCGCGTAGGGGCCTGAGGTCGCCAGGGTGTGGCTGCTTTGGGCTTCATAGAGGACCTTCCAGGCGGCGGAGAGGAGAATAAACCCACCGAAGATCAGAAAATTGCTGAGCAGATGAAATGGCCCGAAATGCGGATTGGCGCGCCAGCCGAAAAGGATCTCGAGTAGGTGCCCGGAATCATGCGAGAGCCAGTTCACACCGGGGTAGCGGCTTTGCAGCCAACCGGAAAGGAGATAAATCGTCAAAGGAAAGCCGTACATCTCCGTGAAGAGCGCGACGATGAACGCCGAGAAAGCGCCGAAGGAGCGCCAGTCCCGCTTCGTGCGGGGATGCGTGAAGCTAAAGGCAAAAATGATGAAGATCAGCGAGTTGATAATTACCAGCGGCCAGAGGCCGTATGCGGATGATTCGTTCATGGCTTATCTCCTTTCGTGTGATCGGTTGAAGCGGCTCCGTCATGTCCTCCATGCATAAACAAGTGAAGAAACGGGCAGGCGAGCAACAACAGATAGGGGAGAATCCCAAAGAAGTGGGCTCGGTGCTCCGACAGCAGGAAGAAAGCGGCAATCAGTAGAAAGGCGATCAGCGCCAGATTAAACCGACTGCTCTTACGGTCTTGTGAAGGATGTTGCGTCTCCATTTCTTTCCCCCTGTTTCAAGATTTTAAGTTCTGTTCAATCGACGGAAATCTTTGCCCGCTTCAACATCGCCGAGTTTACAATGACCGAAAGCGAGCTGAGCGCCATCGCCGCCCCGGCGATGATCGGGTTAAGATAGCCAAACGCCGCCACCGGAACACCGATGGTGTTATAGATGAACGCCCAGAAAAGGTTCTGTTTGATCTTCCGCATGGTCGCTCGGGAAAGCCGAATCCCCGCCACGACATCCCGGACATCGTTCTTGACCAGGATGATCCCGCCGGTCTCCTTCGCCACGTCGGAGCCGGAGCCGATGGCGATTCCGATGTCGGCGGCGGCGAGCGCCGGGGCGTCGTTCACGCCGTCTCCGACCATCGCCACCACCTTTCCTTTTTTCTGAAGGTCCTGAACGACCCGCGCTTTATCCCCCGGGAGGACCTCAGCGATCACCTCCTGAATCCCAACCTCCCTTGCAATGGCCCGGGCCGTCTGCTGGTTATCGCCGGTGAGCAGAATCACCTCGACCTTCTCCCGAAGCAGGGCGGCGACTGCCTCCTTCGCTTCCGGCTTCAGTGTGTCGGCAACGGCGACGATCCCTGCAAGGGCTCCATCACACCCCACCAGCATGGCGGTCTTCCCCTCCGATTCCAAGCGGGTCATCGCCTCTTCCGCCCGAGAGGAATCGATTCCCTCCCGTTTGAAGAGACGGCGGGCGCCGAGCAGAATGACCCGGCCCTCGATGACGCCTCGGATCCCATAACCGGGGATCGCCTCAAACTGCGTCACCTTGGAGAGTTCCAAGCTCCGATGCTTCGCCGCGCGGACAATCGCTTCTCCCAGCGGGTGCTCGGAGCCGACCTCGACAGCCGCCGCCATCCGCAAGGTTTCCGTTTCGGTATGAGCGCCGAAGGAGAGGATGTCGGTCACATTCGGCTCCCCGCGCGTGAGGGTGCCGGTCTTGTCAAAGATGACGGCGGTCAGCTTCTCCGCGCGCTCCAAGACCTCTCCGCCGCGGATCAAGATCCCTCCCTCGGCTCCCTTCCCCACGCCGACCATCAGCGCCGCCGGCGTCGCAATCCCCAGGGCGCAAGGGCAGGCGATGATCAGCACCGCGATGAAGGCAAGCAGACCCTGCGGAAAGTTTCCCGAAATCCACCAGAGGGCAAATGAGAGGGTCGCCACGCCGACCACGGCCGGGACAAAGTAGCCGGTGACCTGATCAGCGAGCCGCTGGATCGGCGCGCTGGTCGCCTGCGCCTCTTCGACCATTTTGATGATTTGCGCAAGCGCCGTCTCCGATCCGACCCGTGTCGCCGTGAATCGGAAAAGCCCCGTCCGGTTCAAGGTTCCACCGATGACCGAAGATCCCGGCGTTTTCTCCACCGGCATCGACTCTCCGGTCAGCATCGATTCGTCGACGGCCGAGCGCCCCTCCAGGACGACTCCATCCGTCGGAATCTTCTCGCCGGGCCGGACAATCACGATCTCATCGACCATCACCGTCTCGGCGGGGACCTCCATCTCGACCCTTTCTCGAAGGACATGGGCGGTCGCCGGTTTTAAATCCATCAATTTTCGGACCGCCGCGGAGGAGCGCTTCTTGATCATCTCCTCCATGTACTTCCCAAGCAGAACAAAGGCGATGATGACGGCGGAAACCTCAAAGTAGACCGCCCGCTCTTCGACCGGAACCGGGAGGACCCAGGGAAAGAAAATCACCGCGACGCTGTAGAGATAGGCGACGCTGGTCCCAAGCGCGATCAGGAAGTCCATATTGATGGTTCGACTCTTAATCGCATTCCAAGAGCCGACGTAGAACGACCAGCCGCCGATAAACTGAACCGGCGTCACCAGAATGAAGAGCCACATCCCCCAGGTAAACCAGGGGAGCTGCGGAATCGGCGCCCAGGTAACGATGGTGGCGCCGGCGGCCAGCGCAATGAAAGCGGCGGCGCGAAGAACCGCGAGCGCCAATACGCCGGTGAGCGCAATCGTCACCCGGGTTTTCATCGACTTCAATTCCGCCTCCGGAGATTCAAACGTCCGCTGACAGCCAACGCTGCAGAAATAATAGGTCCGACCGCTCCGCTCCGAATGAAGCGCCGTTGCTTTATCCACCACCATCCCGCAGATCGGGTCTTTCACCATCCCGGACGACTTGGGAGCGCGGGGACCGGACTGCGGCGCCTCTCCCGCGCCCCCTCCCTTGATGTAGTCGGTGGGAGTCGCTTCGAACTTCTGCAGACAGGAAGACGAGCAGAAATAATAGGTCGTCCCTTTGTAGACGGCCTTTCCTACCGCGCTCTTCTCATCCACTTTCATTCCGCAGACCGGATCGGTTGTCATCGTGTCGCCTCGACTCTTCGTTTATGCGCTGAATGGGTCCGCTCATCACCGTCATGAAACAGATTGTTAAGCTGGGTATAGAGCGCTCCAACCAAAAAGCCCCAGACTGCGAAAACAAACAGGGGATAAACGAACATCAGAAAGGTGAAAGGCAAAGGTGGCCCGAGCTTGTTAAAATCAATTCCGTGAAACAGGGCATTCAAGAACGCGATGCCTTGTTCAGGAAACAACGCGTACAAGACCGCGCAGACTGTATATGTAATTGTCACGGTCAGCGCCAGGGTAAACCCGGCTCTCCAAGGATTTGTCTTCATCTCACTTCTCCTTTCTTTTCTTTACTGTATTCCACGCCTCAATGGCCATGAGGATCGGCGCCTTCAGGGGCGGCTTCTTCCGATCCCTTCGGGGTCGTTTTTGGAGCCGCTTTGGTTTCTCCCTCCGTCTTGCCTTTTCCGGCGGGGCCTCCCATCATCCCCATGCCCATCATCGGTCCCATTTCCATCATCATCGATTCCATCTTCTGCCGCTGCTCGGGGGTGAGAATTCCTTTCATCTGCTGCGTCAGAGCAAGATGACTGACCTCCAGATCGGCCATCGCGGTGTATTTTTCCTTCACCTTCGCTTTAACCTTCTCTAAATCAATCGGATCGGAAAGGGTCAGCTCCTTGATTTCGACATTGGCCATCTCGGTTTTCGAGAGGAGCGGGATCGCTTCTTTCTGGTGTTTGAGCTTGAGCGATTCGATTTTCTTTTTTTGATCGGGGGTGAGATCGAGGCGGGACATGGCCTGCATCATCTTCATCATTTCCATCATCCCGGCATCCATGCCATGCATCCCCATCATTTTCTGCATCATCGGCATTCCGCCGCCCATTCCCTCTCCCATCATCCCTCCTTTTCCTTCTCCGCCCCCTTGCATTTCGGCGAAGGAAGTCAGTGGGACCGCGAGAAAAATGAAGAGGGCCAGACAGAAAATTGAGGTGATCGACTTTTTCATTGCTTCCTCCCTATTTTGTTTGTGCCAGTCATGTGAAATCAAATTGAACAGACTCTTTCTACAAACCCATTTTGTGGCAATACGAATGTAAGGGCAATCCCCCAAAAGGGGCGTTCGAGGGGAAAAGAAGCCCCCATCGTCTGAATCCCGGCGGCATTTGTATGCGCCAGCCGGGATTCAGACCGGTATTTATGCGCCGCAGCAAGAACACTCCGCACCGCGTCGGTCTGGACGTTTCTCGCCTGATTCTGTTTGCACCGATGCAACAGGGTAATTTATCCCGGCAAGGGCCTCTCTCATCCGGTCGATCGTAATGCGCGTCTTATCATAATTAACTTCCAACTGCTTGGATGGAATATCGACGGAAACCTGATTCACGCCAACTAATGGATGGAGCGCTTGAGTGATTGTCTCCACGCAGTGGCTGCAAGAGATTTTAGGAATGTTAAAGGTAAGCTGTGCCATGATGTCCTCCGTATTATTGGGATTAAGGTTTGGGGTTCTATAGGTAGAGACGAAAACTTATAGATTTGGTTACACCTCTTTTCATGGGATGTTCTTCTTCTGCGTTAATAGACGGACAATTTTAGGCAAAATTACACTTTTATGATCGGGCTGGGCTTCTGGAGGATTTCAATTAAGAAGGAAAGCGTCTCATGCGTTCAAGCGCATGGGGTTGAGAAAATTAGGTCTTGGCTCTGGCTAGATTTGATCCTTCCGACAAGTACAATCGAGACAGCCGTGTTTGGCGCACGACCGGCAGGTTTCTTCTAATCGTTGGAGGAGGGCCTGACGCGCTCGGTGCCTCCGCACCTTCAGGTTATTGGATGTAATGCCGAGCTTTTTTGCCATCTGTATAGGATTTCCGTGAGCCAGATCCAATGCCTCAATCAACTCGGCATATTCGGGTTTGAGGGTTGGGATCAAATCCCGAAAGCAGGTACAAAGGTTGGCCTCCTCCTCAGGCGTGATAGCCAAATCATGGTCTTCAGTATACGGTTCCAGATGTTGTGCCTCAATGTGCTTGCGACGGTAGGCATCGACAATGGCATTGTTCAGGATCCTGTAGAACCAGGGAAAGAGCTTCTCATCCTCTCTTAGGTCCGGCGCCGCCCGAAGTGCTTTAAGCAAGCTATCCTGGAGCACATCCTCCGCCAACTCCGGATTGGAGAGTTTCTTACGAACGTAACTGAGGAGCCTCTCCCGATTACTCAAGAGCTTGGATAGGACTTCGTCTTTCATCGCTTCATCCATGTGCAGGTGTAAACCTCATCATTAAATAGGACTGACTGATCAACCGGCAGACCGTGCTGGCCTCTGACTACCTTATCAGCCCCGCTGATGCTCATAAAAAACCATCTCAACGCGAATTTTAGACTGACTTGCCGATTATGGACTGATCCATAGAGATATAATACACTCCGTCTGACGGTACGGAGTCAAAGACCGCGTTCTTACTCATCCTCTGGATTCGTGCTGCACTTGGAGCAGCGGTGCATTCCCCCCATGGCCGCTCCCATCAGATCATAGAGATATTCCCGCTCGCCTTCATCGACCCAATGAAAATAAGAGCCTTCCCAATCTTTCAAATAAACGGCTCTCAAGAAGAGATAAACGGACATCTGCTCATCGAGCCCTTCCCTTTTCAACGCCTGCTTAATCCACTTCATGACCGCCCCATGAGAGGGTGCCTGATACGCCTGGAGCGCGTCATCCGCCGCGGTGAGGATGCGATGAAATTTATAAAAGTCGCGCGGATGGCTGTTCAGATATTCGGTTGCGATCCTTTCCAAGCCGAGCATATTTAATTTGCGATCGGTAATGGGAATTTCATTGTAGGCTGGACCAGACCTACAGGAAGTTGATAGAAGCAGTATCATGAGTCACAGGAATAAGATTCCTACTTTTCCTCTATATTCAAGAGAGAATACATCGAATGAACCTTTTCTATTATTAAGTTTTCTCCAAACTGCTAACCGCATGGCCAGAGCGTAAAACATCAATTGTTCAAGTGGATCCTTTACCAAAGCGGAAAAAGAAAGCGACACAGTTTCGGGATGTGAAAGATTGGAAGACATCACTGGTCTTATCCAGGAAATCCGCACTGTTTTGAACCGCTGCACCCTGAGAAGTCTGTGTTTCTGTATCGTTACCGGGAGAGCTGATGCGCTGCCTATCTGGCTGCGAGGCTTGGTCTTTGACCGTGTCCGTTTCATGTTCTTTCCTCTTATAAGATTCATTTATGATGGCAGACGATTACAGTGTCAATCTATCCAATGGGGTAAAACGAAAGTCGCTCGAATCTGGCATTACGATACGCCAGGCTATCTATTAGATCAACTATCTCCATTTAAAGTCACGTCTCGATTAAGCAATGGGAAGGACTACGCCGGAGTTTGTTTTTCATAAGATTGATCGGACCTCTCATTCGAAATTCCCTCAACGGCCGTTTCCCGATGGTCTAAATTTAACTGAACATTCAGTAAGCGGAATGGAAGTCCCATTTTCCTAGATCCTCCTTTTTCTTTCTTCCAATCTCGGGCCGACCCCCTACCTTTCCTTCAATTGCCATCGCCCGGACCAGCCCTTCACGGAATTAACCCATGCGGCTCTCCCTGTCAGCGCCGTTCCCTTCCTAACCGCTCTTCATTCGAGTTTTCGAGATTTTTGAGAGAGTTTTAGCGCGCGCGGAATCCCCGCGCAGGGGCGGCCGGAAAGGAGGGCGGGTTAGGGGTGGGGCGGATCGGCCGACGCCGGCGGGGAGAGCTCGGGGCACGGCTGGAAATCGGAAAACTTGCACGGGGCTTACTGAATGTTCAGTTAATTTGGATCGGGAGGGGGAGAGGCAAGTCGATAAGAAAGGATTTGGTTTTCCCCTCTGATTGGGAATAAACATACGACTTCCATTCCGCTTACTGAACATTCAGCAATAAATAGATCGAAAACCCTGGGATCGTTCGACCGGCGGTGGCGAGTCGTTTATTTTTTTATTGTGTTCTACATAGATTCTATGTATGATCTATGTAGATATGAACGAATACCGATTTGAAGAAATCTGGTCCAAGGGATCCTCGGCTTTGAGGCTGAGCGCAAAGATGCACCGCGGCGAATGGGGCGTCTGGTTAGAAGTATGTCGGGCGATGAAAGGGATGGAACGAAAGATTCCGTCGAAAGGAGAGCGCAAATACAACTGGGAGGAGAAGTTAGTCTTCCGTCTTTCCGAGAAGGACCTCTCCCAGATCGGCAGCCACCTTGAAGCGCCCCAAAAGGGGGTCTTGGTCGACTTATTTCACCACTTTGGCGAAAAGAAAAAGCAGCTTCAGGTCACAATGGACGGCCCTGACCGCTTTTTCCTCAAGGCGCAGGAGACAGCAGTCTCTTCTATACCAAAAGAAATAAAGGGCGATCGCACCGAGTCAATTGTCGTTCTCCTTGATGGCGCGGATCTTTGGGGATTTAAAGAATGTATCAAAATTGCTTATAGGGGATTAATATGCAACAAAGGAAGTGGATTCGTAGAACAGGCGATATGAGACATGTAAAAAAGGTCGACCATCTTCCAAAGGACGGAAGATTCCTTCGACTTCGGCAATTTCTCTTCGCATGTCATGCTCCGCTTGAGGAGATTAAAACCTACAGCAACGCGATTCAATACCTGCTCAGCCGCGGAAAGATCACTGCAATCGCGAAACCCGGCCGGCAGCGTGCTACAGTGCGGTACGATAAAAACGAAACGACGCTTGTTTCTACGATGGTCGCTTTGCATCGAAAGGGGTACGAATGGGATGCGGCTCAGGCGATTGCGGCCAGCCGGCTCAATAAACAGTCCGATCAGCAGGATCGACTCTTTTGAAAATTAAAAAACGACAATATGCTTCGGACGAGAATCTTCCCTTCGTGCGGAAGCAATACTTGCTTCGGAGAGATCAGGCCGAGGCGCTTAAACGCTGGCATGATAAGACACATGATCCGGCCGTTGATTTGGTGCGAAGCGCGATAGATGAGAAGATTGCGGCGGAGGAACGGCGTCTCGGAATCCGCCTGAAGACCGTCAAATAATAAAACGGCCGCAATAGGTTTGCTCAAATTCATTTGAGACCTACACTTACAATTTGATATATATTGTAAAATCCCGAGAATTGATTATTACGGACAGAAAAGGAGAACAATGTGGAAGCCCTACGAAATATCCGCTCAATCGCGGGTTAGCCTGCTTTTTGGCTTGAAAGCGACGCCTTCCAAAGCCATGTTGTGGCGAGTGTTCATTCATTAAACATCTAATTTCCTGGTACCCAGCCATTTCACCATCTCAGGATTACGATGGTCAAAGAAGCTACTTGTTTTTGTGTCTAACGTTGTAATCGCAATCATCTCTTCCGCGCTTAATTCAAAATCAAACACGCTGATATTTTCTATCATCCTCTCTTTGCGAACCGATTTTGAAAGAACAACGATTGCTCTTTGTGTAAGCCAGCGGAGAATGACCTGGGCAACACTCTTGTTATGTTTCGCGGCGATTGAAAGCAGTAATTCATTTTTAAAAATATTATTCTTTCCCTCTGCAAAAGGAGCCCATGCCTCCACCTGAACGCCGTTTTCCTTTAAAAACTTTTGCGTATCAATTTGCTGATTGAAAGGGTTCACTTCAATCTGATCTACCGCGGGTGGTATCTTGTTGTGAATCATCAAATCCATGATTCGGTCAGGAGGAAAGTTTGAAACACCGATAGCTCTGACTTTGCCTTGTTGATACAGTTCTTCCATCGCACGCCATTCACCATATACATCGCCAAAAGGTTGATGAATCAGATACAAGTCAAGGTAATCTAGTTGCAAGCGCTTCAGGGAATTTTCAAAGGCTTTTATTGTGCCTTCATAGCCATTTCTTTGAATCCAAAGTTTTGTAGTGATGAACAATTCCTCTCTTGCTACACCACTTCGTTTGATGCCTCTTCCAACCGCCTCTTCGTTCTGGTAAGAAGCGGCAGTGTCAATATGGCGATATCCAGTTTGAATAGCATCAACCACGCTTCTTTCACATTCGGTCAAATCAGTGATCTGAAAAACGCCGAAGCCAAGAATAGGTATTTCAACACCATTGTTCAATTTAATGTTTTGCATATTCTCTCCTTAAGCTGTGTCGCTGTATTTTGCGCTTGCCACCAGCACATGCTTTCCAAGACACCCGGCTAACCGGTTAGTATCTAATGTCTAGATTATCAGAATTCCCCAAGTCGAAGTAGCCCCCTTTTCGCCGGACACGGGAACTGCTAAAAATCAGCATTAGTCAGAGTCTTGGTCCTGGTTCCTATGACAACACCAGAGGAAAACATGGAACCTATCGAGGTGATCACATCAGTGCAGAGGCGCAGGAAATTTAGTAGTTGGCGATGTCCGCAGAGTTGGGTTGTAATGAAGCGGCATTCTAAAAAGATCAGAAGATTATTCTGTATTACATTGAAATCTTCAATGATGAAGAAGAGGTTTGAGGCGAGGACTTCAGGAAGGAACTTCGTTTTACAATGTCTTTAAAATCATATTTAACTTTGAAACTTCATGTGGCTAACCCACTCCCATCGAATCGATAAAGAAAACCTTGTTTCGTCACTCAAGTTCTATCTTGATAATTCCCTTTTGGATTGCATATCTCATAAGGTCCGCGACAGTTCGAAAAGCAAGTTTATTCATGACATTAGATCGGTGAGTTTCGACAGTTTTGACCGAAATACCCATCTCTCCTGCGATTTCCTTATTTTTATAGCCTTCAGCAACGAGACGGATCACTTCTATTTCTCTTTGAGTCGGGTTACGATAGAAGTTGGCGTCCCGCTCAACCATGGTTCTGGGTTTAGTATTGTTGAGTTTAGGTTTCTTTTTCATTGAAGTCTATAGGCTCCTTTTCAGAGAGGGAGCCGCCTTGAACTTTATCGATTTGGAGGCTTTGATCTTAATAGTCTCACCCGTTTGCGGGTTTCTTCCTTTACGCGCGGCGCGGGCGCGGACGGTAAATGTGCCAAACCCGGGAAAGCTGAATCTCCCATTCTTCTTTATCCCTTTTGCCATCGCGGCGAAAGTCTCGCCTACGATCTCAACCACCGCTCGCTTGCTCGAACCACTTTTCGTCTTGCGGCGACCACCGACTCGACTAACTCCTTCTTATTCATATTCCTCCATAATGGGTGACCGATTCAAATCGCTGAAACATGGAACTAGCTATCGACCGCTGTAAACTTCCGAATGCCTTTTATGGACCTGCCAGTTCGCCGTATATCGGCTGGCTAAAGACTTATCGGGAATCACAAGAAGATTTTCGGCATTCTTTTCCTCTGCAGCCTTTGTGAAGTTAAAAGAACCGGTAACAACCGTCTCTCCGTCAATGATCATTATTTTATTGTGAGCGATCGCATGCCGAGAATCGATAAACGTCGGAATACCGGCTCGAGAAACAAAGTCGGCGGATGAATATTTCTGACTCTTGTTGCTTCTATCGAGGATCATTTCGACATGGACACCTCGCTTGTGGGCGTCAACGAGAGCTCGAGCGATCGGGGCCGACGTGAAAGAATAGGCCTGAACGAGCACAGACGTCCTACTTTGGCTCAATGCTTTGACGATCTTCTCCGTGCAGCTCTCTCCCGGAGTAAAGCAGACCTCCAGTGCCGGGGCACCGGCCCATAGATTCGGTGATGGAAAGAAACAGTTTAGAGAAATCAGGAGCGCGAACGGCAGGATCGCTTTATTGGCTTGGCCCAGCATGATACGCAATCTACCAGAAAGGGATTTCTTCCTCAATAAAAAAGGCAAAAATATTGTTTCCACGCTTCCTCCGTCTACTTAAAGCGTTTAATATTATACGACCTAAAGTCGGGCCTTTTTTCTAACTCTCGTGAGCTTTCGTACCATCCTTGAAGATGAGATCTATTTTCGCTCCGTCCGCCTTATACCAGGGGTTATACAGACCGAGGCTATTGTCGATGTTTTGAATCGTGCTAAAAAGAAACCTATTGGCCACCTTCGCAGTGATGTGACTCTCGACGACCGCTCGTTGAAGCGTTTCCATTCGGTCCGCTGTATGGCATACGATCAATATCCCGACCGGATCTTTTGAATTCACCGGGGCCAGGCGGCGGTTCAACTGCATGAACGCGACCAACTTTTGAACGAACTCAGGAGTATGGGTTGTTCCGGCGTCGACTTCAACAAGGTAACTAAAATAGGCGCCATGCTTGAATTTCAGCGTAAACCTCAAATCGGGGATTCTCTTAATCCTTACCCTTTGAACCTGCTTTGCCAGCATGTCGTGGTCGTAGAGTCGCATGACCTGATACCGCCGCGGGTCCCCTTCGTAAATTCTCCGAATGAATCGTGTGAGCGTGATTTCATGAAAAAGGGTCTGCCGAGTCGGCCGAACCCGGCGGATCCGGTCGATCTGAAGGACGCTCTGCGACGTCAAAACCTCGATTCCGCCCTCTGCGAGGGAATAAACCGGTTTATGCAGGATCGGCCGACGACCACGGATTCTTTGCGGCTCCATTCGCTGAATACAATAACCCTCCATCAATTTCCACATCCTCCTCTCGAACGCCTGCCGACTCACCAATTTACCCTTCCCTATGAAAAACCGCGTATGCAGGTCGTCGGCAAACGCAGGACCGAAGGCGAGGTATTTTAGTAAATCCATGTCGCGATCCGTCAGAATAAGCCCTTCCGATCTCGCCATTTACCCCTCTCCTTCGTTCGCATCACCTTGATCGCACAACCGTTCGATCTCCTTCTGTATCCGGTCGATTTCTGAAAGCCTGGCCGCCGTAAAGATCTGATCGATCTTTTCTACCATCGTCTGCGCTCTCATGGGATCCTTGCGGAGCTGCCGCAGAAGACCGATGTGTCCCTCCGACAACCGATTGACATGCCATAGAAGACCGGCCTTCGCGAGCTCTTTCGTTTGAACCACAAAGGCGCCATAGGCCCGGAGTAGAACCTTGTTCCTTCTCCTGATGTCTTTATTCCCTTCTTTGGAATCCTTGAGCTTCCGCTGAAGCTCAGCCAGGGACGATAGAATAAGAGAACTCCCTTCCTTTTTTATTTCATTTTTATTAGATTCTGCCGCCGCCTGCTTTGGAGCGACGCCGGCGGAGGGCCGCTGCGCGTATTTCTCAATTGTCTTTCGAATATCTTCTTGTGGCATTTCCGATCCATCCGCCAGATATCGAAGCACCTCCTTCCGCTCGACTTCGTCGGAAATAAAACCCCACAACGAGGCGACCTCCTCAAACGCCCGGTCGCGATCGATCGAGTTTTTCATATCATACTGATCGCGCATGGCGAGAACGAGCCAGGGGCCCGCTTTGGCAGGATAGCGAATGACCTTTTTGAGGACCTCGGGTCCCAGCTTGATGATCAATTCGTCCGGATCCTTGATCCTTCGATTCTGGTCCAGCGGATCGACCGCGGTGATTTCAGTTACGTAAAGCGTAAATTTAGGATGCGCCTGAATGAGGTGTCGAATCAACTGCGAGGTACCCTGCTTTCCGGCCTTATCGCTGTCCAATAGAATAATGAGACGGAGGAACCGAGTCATCGCCAATGCCTCGCCAAAACCTTCCTTAAAGGACGTTCCCCCCAAAGCGACCGTATTAAACACGCCGTGCGATAGCATTTGAAGGACGTCGAGGATACCCTCGACGATGACCAAAGTCGCGTCCTCGGGAACTCTTCTTTTTGCATAATAGAGATTATATGGAGAGTCGACCTGAAGGTCGGCCGCATTCTTGTATTTCGGATAGCTATCCTCCTCTTCGGGTTTGACTGTTTTCAGTCGGGCCTTCGTCGCCCCCGCGATGAATCCGGACAATCTGCCGTTGTATGCCCGCCATCCGAACAGAATCTGATAGAAGGTCCCATATCCCTGAGTTAGAATCCCGGACGCTTTGATCTCGTCGTAGGTGAAACCCTTTTTTTTCAAAATTCCGATGAGCCTGGAGCGGTCCCCGAAAAAGCCGACGTCGTGGCCCTTCAAAGTCTCGGGAGAGAGACGGCGCGTGTTAATCAAGTACTCCCAAACGTCTTTCGCCTCGGGAAGGGACCAGTCTTCCTTCGTCTGGGACAGGATTTCTTCCCGGATATCCCGCTTCGCGAAGCGGGAAGTCGGCAGTTCAAAACCCGCTTCTTTCGCGAGCTCCTCCAGGGCAGCGCGTTTGTCGCAACCTCTGAGTTTGCAAAGATAATTGAAGATATCTCCCCCGCTTTTTCCAGGACACTGGAAACAGTTATAAAGTTGTTTCTCCGGAGTAATCGAAAAACATCCATGTCCCTGACAGAAAGGGCATTCCGGCAAGGTGTAGCCCTTTCCCGATCTCCGCGCCCGATGCCCTGTAGATTTCTCGATAAACGCGAGAATATCGACTTTCCTTTTAACCTCCTCGAAAGAATTCACTCCTTGGCGTTTCATAGCTGACCTCCGAATCGTTAATTCACCAATTAATAATCTCTCCTCCACCCTGAGGGATGGACGGCGAAGGGGGTAAGTTCGGGGAGGGGGGGATCGAATCAGGCCCCGGTAAGTCGAGGTCTTTATAGGCAGCGGCGAGAAGGGGGTTGGTGTTAGGACGATACGCTTCGACCGGCAGGCCTCTTTTGCTTTTGAACGCGCGATTTTTATACGAGGAGATTTGCTTAACCCAAATCGGGTGTAATCCTCCGATGTGGAGGAGCGCAGCGCCGATCGCCATGTTATAGATCTCATCTTTGGTCAAAAGGGACCTTTCCAGAAATCCGGTCGTCGTTACCGCCCCACGTCTCGATCGCGCGACCCGTTTATCGCGAATCGCCTTTTTCCCGAATAGATCCGAAAGGCGCTCGCATGTAATCGGGTCACAACCCTGTAAACAGACCTCTGTCTTTGTATTGACCGCAATCGAGACGACCTCGTGGGGTTTATATCGGGTCAGCTGCCCTTCCGCCTGCAGATAGGTTGCAATTCCGACCCGAGCGGACCGGGCGGTATTTGCAAAGTCGGCCATGTCGGGCAGATGGAGCGCGTAAAATTCATCAAGATAGAAAAAAAGAGAGCGTCCGTCGCCCTCCTTCCGAACCGGTCTTTCATAAACTTTCTGCATCAGGGCGCGGAGCAGGATCGACGCCGCAAGTCTGGCTTTTGGATTCGAATGCGGGCTCGCGATAATCAATAAGGTCGGTTCTCTAAAAAGAAGGTCCAGGTCCAAATCCGAGCGCGAGAAGGCCGCCGCAATCTTTGGATCGGCGAAGAGGTCCAATTTATTGAGAATCCCGCTGATCACATCGGGCAATCTGTTTTTGTTTTGGAATTGATGCTCGAATTCGGATTGAAGGACCGGATTCTGGCAATAGGTCACCGCAGCCTCCAAGGCCGGCGCCCCGCGCAGCGCCAGCTGATAGACCATCGAAAGGCTGCACTGCCTTGGATCTTTATACCCCATGACCAATTGGCAGTAGAGGCGAAAGAGTCGACGTTCCTGAAGGTCAAACCAGATCGAGGTATCATTGGCGTCGGTGTTCCTCTTCCCGTATACGGTCTGCTCAATCTGAGAGAGCATTTCAACGGACGCGCCGGCGAGCGGCTCGAACCCGGGACAGCTTTCCGAATAGGGATCGAACAGCACCACCTTCTTCGCCTTCGCATGCCATGCCCCGCCGATCGTTTCAAAGGCTTCCGGCGATTTCACATCGAGAACGACCGCGGAGCAATCGCCCGAGGCGTCCTCGATCAGCTGGGGGAACATGTACCCATCGGTTTTTCCGGTGCCGGCCCGGCCCTGGATGCGAATGTGCTCGAAGCGGTCTTTTTCAGGAAGCGAAATCATGACCGGAAGGAAAAGAATTTTTGTTCCTAAAATGAAGCGATTCTTATCTCGCCTATTGAAATAGACATTCAACAGCATCCCGTAGATCAAAAGAGCGCCGATCAGGGCGCCTGTAAGAATCAGCACGGTCTGATCAGGATGGTCCAGGACCGACCATCCGTCTTGCCGGAATCGCCATGCGAAAACAGATGCCAATAGGCCCGCATAGAGCAGGATCACCGCATACATCGAAAGAGGAAATCGAGCCCAGTTCCCAAGGTGCGATAGGATCTCCCAGGAAGTCGCATATCTGCCGCTCCCACTCCCATGGACGACTCTGGTCGCTCCGACCATTAAGACGATGAGAACGGCGACAATGATAAAAACAAAAAATAAGTTATCTGAGAAAATGGGACTGTTCCGAATCCATTCAACCTGATTCATATGACTCCCTCCTCGTTCCAATCACGGTTCGATTAACTTAGGTCATCAGAAAGCGCTTCCTGAAACCTCCCGAGCGCCCGGCCCCCCATACTACAACGCCATCCGAATGTAAAAAGAGGCGATTTTGCGACATTTCATGTCGCATTTTAGGATGATTTGCAGTCGAACCTATTTGGTATAGTCCGGCTCATCAGGATTTATCGACGAGGCGCACATGAAAAGTGACTTGATTAGAAGGCGATCCATTCGAGAAACGGACATCCGGGCTTTTTCATTCCGCGGTTTCATCGATTCTTACAGGACTGCTCTCGCCTTCACGATTATCGGTTTTGAATTGGCTGTCCTTAAAGCGCCGGCGCTCTCGGCCGAGATTAACAAAATGTCTTACCAGTATTTTTCCGATATGGCTGTCCTCATGCCAGCGGATGACACCTTCGTCCTGTGTGACTGCAAACCCGCAGCGCCTTTATTTGTAAAACCGCAAGAAGTCCCTATCGCGGTCAGGGCGGAGGAGCCTTTCCATTTCAGTCTTCCACCCGCGCTCCAAGAAGAATCGCTTCCGACGAAAATCGTAGCAATCGAAAATATGGATACCGTCAAACTTCACGATCCCGCTGAATCGGGCCACCCTTCACTTAGCGTCAACCCGACCATCATCCAATTCGGATTCAACCAGGTGAACCTCACCCCGATGCAGGAAACGGAGATCTTAAAGGTCGTTGAGCAAGTTAAAAAAACTGGAGGGGGGGTCAGGATCCAAGGGCACACCTGCGATCTCGGAGGGAGTGATCAAAACAATAGGGTCTCTTTTGATCGGGCCGAGCGGGTTGCCACAATTTTCAAAGAGCAAGGTATTGACGTGGCCAATGTCCAGGGAAAGGGAAGTTGCTGCCCCCTCTCCACCGATCGGAGATTGAATCGAAGAGTGGAGATTGTTGTCATAAAAAATGGAGGGGACCATGAGAAATAGGCTTTTTTTATTTATGTTGATCGCGCTGATTTCTTCCTCGTACCGTGTTCACGCGGAAACTGGAAAAGAGCAGACGATCGAGGAATCGATCCGGCAAGAATTCGCAACGTTGAAAATTGAAAGCATTCGAAAAACGGAGATTGAGGGCCTCTATGAAATCTCCTTCGATGAAAAGATCGTTTACTTCCACCCCCAAACCGGATTGACCCTCGTCGGAGAGATCCTGAACAAAGACGGGGTAAGTCTCACGGCTCAAAAGAAGGCGGAGGTTTCGGCGGCGCGGATCAAAGCGCTGCCGCTCGAAAAAGCGATCAAGATCGGCAATGGGAAGAACACGATCGTGGAGGTGGTCGACCCGGACTGCCCGTTTTGTCGAAAAACGGCCGCTTTCTTTAAAAAAAGAAAGGATGTGACGCGATACATCTTTCTTTTCCCGATCAAAGAACTGCATCCGGAGGCGGAACGGCATGCGCAATATATCCTCTGCGCGAAGGACCGGACCGCCGCCTATGACGAAGCGCTGTCGGGACAGCTCGACGATGAGGAGATCACGCTTTGCGACGACCCCAAAACAGCGGAGTTGCTCGCAGAGCACCAACGGATCGGCCAGAGGTTAGGGGTTCGGGGGACTCCCTCTCTTTGGATAAACGGAGAATTCGTCTCGGGGGCCGATATCAAGAAGATCGTCCAAATTTTAGAGCCAAAATCATAACGGAACCCCCTGTAGAACACAGGGTGCTATCAAACGAGGAGGGAACATGAAAACACTGCGCAGGATTTTCGGTGGAAGAGTCTCAAAAAAAGGAGGTGATTCTCATAACAGCATTTTCAATCGGAAGGAGGTTCAATTGGCCTTCTTGGCGCTGCTCCTGGTGCTGGCGATCGCCCCATTCGCGAACGCATTTGTGGCGCCCGTAGCAGGTTCATTTGCCTACGACGCGTATGATATCGGCGTCAATAAGATCTTAAAAGGGCCGATCGGCTTCGTCGGAGGTGTTCTTGCAATCGCGTTTGGGGCCTACATGGGGATCCAAGCCGAGATTTGGTATGCCATCGCGTCCATTCTCGGAGGGGCCATCTTGATGAAAGCCGATACCGTGGTTGCAAGCCTCGGCGCGCTGATTTGAACCCGAGCGTTCTCTCTCCCCTGGGGGTGGACCCCCTTCATCCTCCGGGGGGAGAGGGCGTTACCGACAGGGAAGGTGATCGATGGATAGAAAACGGTTTCCGCAATATCTCTCCCAGCCCTTCCAGGTGCTTTGGCTGGAGACAGACGAACTCATCATCGCGCTGATCTTCTATATTATTGCGCTCCTATTCGGAAGTTATTTTTGGTTCATGATTGTGGGAGGGCCCTATTTTTACTCCTCCCAGAAAAAGCGTTATCCGAGAGGTTTTCTTAAGCATTGTTTTTATTTTATCGGTCTCGTCAGGCTGAAAGGCTATCCGACTTTTTTCGAAGACGAATTTCAGGAGTAGAAAAGAGGTCCCATGAAACTTGAGACATTTTTACAAGATTCGTCGAACAAAGTGGCCGAGAATCGAATCCTAAAACTTGCTGTTCTTGTGATCGGAGGCGCCGTCCTCTTTAATACCGTCCTTCTCTCCCGGGCGATGAATACAGCGCGCACCATCATTATCCCCCCCGCGCTTAACTCGCGATTGGAAGTGACCCAGGAGGGCGCCTCTGAAGAGAGTCTCCGGGCCTACGCCCGGTATGTAATGAGTTTGGCTGGAAACTACACGCAGGCCTCGGCGCGAGGTCAGTTCGAGGAGCTCATTGGTTTATATGCGCCAGAGTCGTATCCGGAGGCGAAAAAGAGCTTCTATGAACTGGCCGACCGTATCGAAATAGCCCATATCACGAGCGCCTTTTATATCCAGCAAATCTTCTTTACCCCTTCCTTGATCGAAGTGCGGGGAGTGCGCAAGCAATTTGTCGAAGTCACTCGAGTGGATGAAACGGTGAAGTCATACTTCCTGAAATATCGAATCATCGATGGCAGGTTCAGTTTATTAAACATCTCCGAAAAGCAGGAGTGATCCTATGTTTTATCTTCTATCTCTTCTAACGGCTATTTTCTATTTTGGGTTTTCCGGACCGGCTTTCTCCCAGGATCCGCCCCCAGGAGATATCGCCATTCTCCCGGAAGTGACCACGCCGGTAGAGATGAGCAACTCGGATGCAAACCGCATCGTCTGCGCATCTACGATCGAGGACGTTATCTTCTCGAAAGAAAAGGGTCTCTCGGTCCATTTTACGAAACGGGACGCTTTTCTAAAATTCCAGATTCTAAAAGAGGACGGTCAGCTCACTTATTCGACTACCCCCGCGGAGGTCTTCGTCGTCTGCGGAGACCACGTCTTCCGCATCATCGCCATCCCAAAACGGGTTCCGTCGAAAACGGTGCGATTGACATCCGGAGGCGCCGATCAGATCAAGTCCAATCTTACATTAATGCGTGGGCTTCCGTATGAGGAGAAATTGCTCACTCTGATTCGAGCGGTCTATACCGATCAAATTCCGGAAAGCTTTACGGTCACCCAGACAAGAAAAGTGATCGATCTCTTTCGCGACATCGAAGTTACCCTCACCCGGACGATCTCGGTCGAGGGAGAAGGTCTTTTGGTAAAGGAATTCGTGGTTCAGCCCAGAGGGTCCCGTGTGGAGCTGCATGAAAAAGACTTTCTGAAGGTCGACCTTGCGCTTCGGCCGGTAGCAATTACGGTCGATCGACTCTCTTTGACCACCGGCCAGTCGGCGCGTGTCTTGATCGTCGAACAACGCGGGGAGGGAAATTAATGAACGGCCTGAAAACATTTTGGAGCGGTTTGACCTCGGAGCAAAAGCGCAGGGGAGTCTTATCCATTCTGATCGTGGTGGTTTTGGCGCTCGGGACCCTCGGATACCGGATGACGCGAGGGAGTTCCACCTCTTCCACTCCGGTAGAACAGAAAAAGGAGATCTCGCTTGAGCCGAATATGCTACAGAAATCCCAGGTGATGGAGTCCCAAAAAGAGCTTAAGAGCCAGAAAGACAGCCTCGACCAAATGCGCCAGGAGCTCGAGGATCTGAAAAAGGAGAGAGAGGAGAAGGCTCCTCCCGTTCCCCCCATCCCTCCCGACAAGACCGGCAGGGCGGTCCCTCAGAAGGGTGGATTCCCCGGCCCGCCGCCCCCTCCTCCGACCGACGTCCGGATCCCTCCGCCTCCCCCGCCTCCGCCAGGAAGGGAAGTCGAGGCCAAAGCGCCGGAGCGGGAGGTGATCGGCGAGATCACCGTTGTTTCAAATCCTTATGCCAAGCGGACCAAGGAGGATGAAGGGACCGAGAAAAAGAAAGAGAAAAAGACGATCTACCTTCCTCCTTCTTTCATGGAGGCGACCCTTTTGACCGGACTGGACGCGGAAACGGTGGAATCGGCAAAAGGGAACCCCGAGCCGGTCTTGCTTCGGATACGGGATCTTGCCGTACTCCCCAACCAGATCAAAACCAATTTGAAGGGCTGTTTCGTGATCGCACACGGGTACGGGAAGCTCTCGAAAGAGCGGGTAGAACTGCGCTTGGTGACCCTCTCCTGTCTTGCGAAAAATGGCCAGGCGGTCATTGATCAGGGGGTCAAAGGATACGTCGTGGATGAAGACGGGAAAAATGGACTGAGGGGCAACGTCGTCTCTCGAATGGGATCGGCGGTGGCGCGCGCCGCCTTGGCGGGGTTCTTCGGAGGGGCTGGAGAGGCCTTCCGGGCCTCAGCCACCACTACATCGGTCAGTCCCCTGGGCGCAACCCAGCTGATCAAACCGGAAGATCTCGGCAAGGCGGCGATCGGCGGGGGACTCTCGGGAGGCTCCCACGAATTGGAACGGCTCTATCTCGATCTGGCCCGCCAGGCGACTCCGATCATCGAGGTGGGGGCCACAAAAACGGTCACACTCGTCGTCACCGAGGGAGTTGATCTCGTTATCAAAGAAATTTGCGTCGGAGGACAACTATGCGACAAGTAACGCTTCTCGGACTTTTGATTCTCTTCCTTTCGGGCTGTTCGATTTTTAATCCCTACAACGGCGCGTTCACCTGTCCAAAGACTTACAACGGAAAGTGCGTTTCTCCTACTTCAGCCTATCAGGAATCGGTGGAAGGGAGTCCGAAAGAGAGGGAGGGCGAAGGTTTAAAACCGTTGACGAATGGCGGAGGGTCAGAAGATAAGAAAAAAGGAACGGCCGCGATGACGGAAGCGAGTTATCAAAACGCTTTGTATGAAAAGCTGACAGGACTCCTAAAAGAGCCGACCACTCCGATGATCGCCCCGCCGCAGGTGATGCGGGTCCTCATCCTCCCCTATAAAGGAGAAGACGCGCGACTCTATATGCCGCGATACGTATACGTCATTGTAGACGCGCCAAAATGGGTGTTGGGAAATCAATGGCTCAACGAAGAGTCCGCCGCACGGGCGACGGCGATGCCGGCGCAGAAATAGGGCGGGTGTAGACTCGCGGTGTAGACATCTATTCGGGTTACTCCCTCTGGGGGATTCATGGTTATTCCAAATATTCTAAACATCTTGGGTAAGAACGGCGGGCTGACCACTGCCGAGCTTCAATCGATGACCCATCGAAATAAATTCTCCGACTATCTTCCTTGGCTCGCCTATGACGAAAAAACAAACCTCTATTACAACAGCGACGAAACGGTCGGAGCAATTTGGGAATGCGCTCCGCTGGCGTTTGCAGGCAGTCGGACCCAGACCACGCTGGAAGCGCTCTTTCGTATCGATTTCCCTGAAGGATCGATCCTTCAATTTATCCTCTATGCCGACGATAATATTCAGCCGTTTCTTTCCGCTTTTCGAGATCATAAAAAAAGAGAAAGCCCCATCATCCAGAATACAACCCGCGCCCTTTGTGAATTCTTCTCGAAAGGAACGACCGGGATGGCTTCTCTTTCCGGAATCCCGATCCGAAATTTCAGGCTCTTTATGTCGGTCAAGATGCCGAAGGCCGAGCGAGGCCTCACCCCCCGGAAATTGGAAGAAATCCAGACCACGATCAAAGAAACCCTTCGAGGAGCGTCGCTATGCCCCGAGGCGGTCGGCCCCGATGTCCTACTCGACTGGATGAGGCGGCTATTTAACGGGACACCCTCCGGCAACAACGATTACTACGCCGACGGGATACCGATCCGAAAACAGGTCATTCTTTCAGAAACGGAAATAAAGAAAGAGCAGTCGACAATCCGAATCGCCGATCGTTCATTCCGTTGCGCCACCCCGAAAGTTTTCCCGAAAGAGGTCGATCTGTTTCAGACCAACCAGCTCTTCGGCGGCTGTTGGGGGCTGGTCTCCGATGGGGACCAGATGAAAACGCCCTTTCTTTATACGCTCAATATCATTTTCACGAATATGAAAGGACCCTTGCACAAAAAGTGCAACATGATCTTGTTTCAAAAGGGGGTCGGGAGTTTTGCCCGTTCGCTTGCCCGAAAGCAAGACGAATTTCAGTGGGCCACCGACGAGCTGGAGAAGGGAACGCGGTTTCTGAGGATACTCCCGGTCTTATGGGTCTGGGATCGAGATGAGAAGAGCGCGGCGGAGGCAATCACCCGCGCAAAGCGGATCTGGGAAGGCCAAGGATACATCATGCAGGAGGATCGGGGCATCCTTCCGGTTTTGTTTATCTCGTCGCTCCCCTTTGGACTCTACGACCGGGGTGGAAACATCAACCTGCTCGACCGCGATTTCATCGCGCCCCTCGATTCGATCTCCTCCATTCTACCCGTCCAGTCGGATTTTGCAGGAGGAGGAAACCCGATCACGGTCTTTGCCGGAAGGAAAGGACAATTTGTCGGGATCGACCTCTTTAGCAAGCGCGCCAGTAACCATAACTGTTTTGTTGCAGGTGGAAGCGGCGGCGGGAAATCGGTCTTCGTATGTCACCTCTGTTTTACCAATTTCGCGAGCGGGACAATTATTCGTTTGATCGATATCGGCGGCTCATACAAAAGATTGACCCGAATGCAAAAAGGACGCTACCTCGACTTTCGAGAAGATTCTCAAATCTGCATCAATCCCTTCACCCATGTTATCGAAATAAAAGAAGAGCTCTCGGTGATCGCATCGATTATCTTGCAGATGATCTATTCGCGTACAGGATCGGCGCCGGCTGATTCCGGAGAAACCGCAATGACGCTGATTAAATCGGCCGTGAAGTGGGCGTGGGACACGGAGGGAACCGATGCGAAGATCGACACCGTCTATCAATACCTGCGAGTCTTTCCGAAATACATGGATGAAGATTTTAAAGAAAATCAGACCTTCAAACAACTTGCTCAAATCCTCGCGTTTAATCTGACCGAATATACCACCGGCAATACCTATGGAAGATGGTTCAATGGACGATCGACTTTTGATATCACGCAGGACGAATGGGTTGTTTTAGAACTGGAATATTTAAAGCCCCAGAAAGAGCTTTTCAAAGTCGTCACACTTCAGGTGATCAACGAGGTCACGCGCGATCTTTATCTGTCGGACCGGGCTCGGCCGCGAATGGCTGTTTTCGATGAGGCGTGGCAGTTCTTGGAAAGCGGTTCCGATAGCATCGCCTTAAAAGAAGTCATTAAGGAGGGCTATCGGCGGGCCAGAAAATATGGTGGAAGTTTTACGATCGTTACCCAGTCTCTCCTGGACTCCAAAATGTTTGGAGCGGTGGGGGACGTGATCCGCGGAAACTCCGCCTTCAAATTCTTCCTGGAGTCGCCTGACTTTGAGAAAGCCAAGGAAGAAAAACTGATCGACTACGATCCGTTCACGATGAGACTTCTAAAAAGCGTGAAAAGCAGTCGCCCGAAGTACTCGGAGATCTTCATGGATACCCCCTTCGGCGTGGGCGTCGTGCGCTTAGCGCTCGATAGTTTCTCATATTACGTCTACACCTCGGATGGAAAAGAAGTCGCAGAGATCGAATCAATGGTGTCCCAGGGAAGGTCCTATGAGGATGCGATCCATGAGATGGTCCGAAAATATCGTAGTTAATGCCGCCGCTCTTTTTCTCATCCTCTCGCTTCTTCACGCGGGATTCGCATTGGCTCAAAGCGATCCGAAAGCGGCGGCCCAAGACTCCGCCAATCAAGCCCTTTCCAAGTTCGGTTCCACGTCGGGAATCAGGGACAACGCCTCGGTCCCGCTGACCTCGGGGAGCAGTCCGATGAAAACAATCGATAATACGAAATCGTTTAACGCCGGCATGAGCTGTCCCTCCTCGACCAAATTCCTCAATGTCCTGGTCGCTCCTTCGGGGACGGGAGACCTGTCCCAGGTCCTCGTCGGTCAAGATACGGACCTGGACGGCGCAGTCGACTATAGCTACCAGCCTCCCTTTCCGGTCTCGGGGGTTTGCGCCAATGGCGTTGTGAGTTGTACGCCAGGTCAGTGGGCCAATTGCCACTATTACCAATGGACCGCCGATTCCACCGGGCGGGCCAACCTCCAGGAGGTTTCTCCCCTGAGTCTCGGGGGCTGCTACTGCGTCAATAACAGTTGCGGCAGTAACCTTGCGATGACGAACCTCCCCTCAGTTTTAAAAAACATAGGAGGCGGCGTAGTCGGCTCCGTTCAGGCGAAGAACCCTAAACTCGCCATCACCGACGTTAAGGTAGATGGGCTTGCGGTTAGTTACTACGGACAGAATGAAGGAGCCTGTATCGCGGGGACTCCGAGCTCCCCGGAGCAATACTATTCCAACCCTGGCGGTATCTCAGGGGCCGTCGGCTCGCAAATCGCGCTTCAGTCGAGTGATCCGGCAAGCTATTACAATCTGATGACCACGACGCCGCCGGCGACCCAGTCGAGCTCGACAAACCGCCTCTGCGCAATTCAAAGAACCGTGGCGATTACCACGCAACAGACCTTCTGTCAGAATCCCGCCCCAGCGGGGGCGATCGCGTCGAGTGAAAATACCGTTTACCTGAAAGTCCTGGCAGGGACCTTTAGGAACCGAAACGATTGTGTTTGTACAAACGTAACGGGCTATTGTTCTCCGCCGTCGGCCGCCGTTTTTGCCACGCCGCCCGTAGGCTCAATCCCACTCGGAACGTCGGCGGAAAATTTCCGGGACCGTGGGAAGAAAAAAGGGAAAGACGATTGTACCTACGACGCCTACGACTACTACTCCCTTTGCACCAGAACGTCCGATATCTTCTCAGAAGCCGTCACCGATCACTGTAGCGCGCTAGATACGGATCCAAACTGCCGGCTCCGGGCGGAAACGGTCGACACGGTGAGTACCTATAATGGCTTTAACCCGACCGGGCTTGGGCCGCTTTCTTCCTGCAGCACATTAATCGGTCAGCTACAGAACTACGACATCTGCCGGAGTTGGTGGAAGAAGGATCGGACTTATCTGTGCCAAAACAATCCGGTGTTCGACTTCACCGACGCCCAAAGACGCGCCGGCGCCGTGCGCTCCGGCGTCGCCGATAATATTACGTCGATGCACTATCAGGACCTGCGTAAAGACCAATACGGCAATTGGATCTCGGAACAGAAGGATACGGCGCTGCCGGGCCGGGATAGTAACCCAAGTTGCGATATGGCGTGCAAAACAAGAGCGCCTGTTTCGGATACGCAAGCGTCGGTGGCCGGAACCACTGAACAGTTCCGGAATACGACAAACGGATATAACTTCTATTATAAAAAATGCGCCAATAACGCCTGTCCGCTCTCGGCAGGAGAAGAAGTCGTCAAGACCTGTCAGTGCGTGTCCGATTTCGCGGAGGCTGCGTCTCTGATGCAGGTGCTCCAGAACGCCGGAAAAGACATGATCTGCAGCAACGGCACAAAACAATAAGTAAAGTGTAGGCGCACGAATGGATCTTGGGACCTCAACAATAGAAGCTCTCTGGGTTGTAGCGGGACTGATCTTCCTGGCCCTTCGCAACCGCTCTCTCACCAACCCGGAATGGGAAGATTTCTATTTCTTCGTGATGCGAATACTCTGCGTTTCGTCAATTACAGCGGCTTTCGCTACCGGGATCTTTGGAGCGTTTTTTTCTCCCTTGGCTTTCTTTTCGACCGCCGTTCTCTCTGCGATCATTTTTGTAAATGCGGCGAAACGGCTAGGCTCCTTCGCGGCCTACTTGCAGTTGATTCAAGAAAAGAGAGAAGTAAATATTTTTCTAAAACTGCTTCTCGTCTATTTATCGAGGAAGGCGAATCCGGACAGAAGTCTTGTTTTGATGGCGGTATTTTTATCGGCGATCATTTCTTCTTTCCTGGTATTGACCGCGGCAGGGCTAGCGGCATTTTTGATGGTGAAATGAATGATGTATAAGGCTCTGTTCGCCGCCATTTTAGCGGTTTTATTGCTGTCCCAGCCCTCTCGCGCCGTCAATTTTGTCTGCGGCCAAGACTTAAACGGGGATGGAACGGCGACCGATACTGGAGAGACCGCCTCCTGCCCCGCAACGCCCCAGGGAACCTTCTGCCCCGTTGGCGCAGTCGCCTGCAGCGCGACCTATACCCCCTCGACCTGCCCCGCGGGGGGCGGCTTAAACCCCGCGACGGATCAATGCGAAGGGCCGACGGTCCCGCTCTGGCGCAACTGGCTTCTCATTCAATTGGTAGGAGCAAGCGGCGTGTGGAATTTTAACCTGTCCGTCGACCTGAACCAAGACGGAGTTTCCGATCAGGCGGTCGCCAGTCCCTCTCAATTTCAGAGCGTTTATGCCTTTGACAATCATGAAGTCGTGGAACGCAAAGCCTGTCAACCCGGTAATTTATTTTCCTCCTGCTCCTATTATTGGGGCCTGACTCTGCAATCTACCCCGTCACCGTCTGGCCCAAAGACTCTTTTAACCTGGACAAAAGCTCTCCCAGCCGCGGACTTATGGCAGGTCAACCGATCGAGCCCATTTCCGACTCGGCAAACTGCGGCCGGCTACCTCCAGGAGATTATACGAGGCGCTCTGGCGATTCCATCCCAAGAGATCCGCCTACAACCTGGGTCGGAGGTATTTTTGGACGGCAGCTGTTTTGGTTTGGGACAAGACCGCTGTTATTCGGCGACCTGGGAGCGATCCTATCCTGGATGTCCCGCAGGCTACACTCTCGTCGGAGGGGTCTGCCAGGCGCCGACCACTTGCGCCTCAGGAACGTACGACGCAGCAAAACACGCCTGCTATCAAGGCAACAGCACATGCCCGCTCGGTCCCCAATCCGCCTGTATGAACAGCAACGGAACCTATCAGTGTTCCCCCAATACCTGCATCGACCTCGATGCGACGCCGCCGGGATCGACCGGCGCAGATCTAACCGGCTATCAGAATAACGGACAGACCAACCCCAACTCCGGCATGTGCATGGGTCCGGTATTCATCTTTAATGGCAAAGGTTCCGAGTGCAGACCTTCCGGCGCCGGCACATCGTTTTTTAATTGCTGCTCCAATAGCTCGGGGTCGGTCGTCGACTTTCTGAAATACTGCGCCACAAACGAGAGAGATACAAATACGGCCCGCGACGCCAGCGCTTGCCACTATGTTGGGGATTACTGCAAAACCTCTTGGCCCTTTGTCGGCTGCGTCCAGAAATCGCAGGTTTACTGCTGCTTTAATTCTAAACTCGGCCGAATGATACAGGAGCAGGGGAGGGGACAACTGAAGAAGTTCTCCCCCGATGGGCAGTGGGGAACGGCTAATAGTCCGAATTGCGTCGGCTTCGCTCCCGAAGAACTGCAGATGCTCGATTTTAGTCAAATGGATTTATCGGAATATTTTGCGAATATTTCCACGAAGTCGCAGTCACAAATCAATACCGATCTGGGGAATAAGATCAATGGATTTTATCAAAATCTTCATCCTTAGCGGGACGCTCCTTTTCGGAGGATCCTATGCGATGGCGCATTCCAGTGAGCCGGGCCGCAACCTCGGCGTGGTCGGCGCCGTTTACAGCATCGCAGAACCGGATTCGATGACAGAAATCGAAAACCGCGCAAAGGAGGTGGACTGGAAAAAACATTTCGATGAAAAAAAGATGAAGAAGGCGATCGCCTCCTACCATCCGACCGGGCTAAAGCATCTCCCGCGGGCGGTCACCAATAAAACCAAAATCATCGATATGGCTTACACCCTCGGGGCCGACATCCCGGACGGTAAGGGAAGGGTCCTCTACCCTCGCGGCTATACCTTCAATCCGCTTCAGTTCGTGGCCTTCCCGAACACGCTCGTGATCATCGACGGACTGGACAAAGAGCAAGTCACCTGGTTTCGAAAATCAGAGTACGCGCTCGATCCGAAAGTATTTCTTCTGATCACAGACGGCTCGTATCAATCGATCATCGAGGAGCTCAAGCGACCGGCTTACTACGCGAACGCCGCTTTGGTCGAGCGGTTGGACGTACAGTTCACCCCGGCCGTCGCCCGGCAAAAAGGGCCCATGATGGAGGTCTTGGAAATTGCAATTCCTGAAAAGAAATAAACCAGGAAGAATGGTTTTCGGCTTTCTACTCTTCGTTCTGATCGTAGCCCAGGAAGATCGCTCTATAGCGGCCGGCTTCGGAGCTCCCATAAATCCCATTTCGGATGTCTGTTGGAATTGCATCTTTCCGATAAAGCTGGGAGGAATCACGCTCGTTCCAGGCGATATTATAGACACGCCCGACGCCGCCCAATTCCCGGTCTGCATCTGTCCCGCTCCGCCCCCTCTTTTCTTCAGGCCCGGCATCCCGGTCAGTTTTTGGGAGCCCGCGCGCTTCATTGAAACCGTCAAGGACCCCTATTATTTTCCCAGCCTGGGGGTCCAGCTGCCGAACCCGACCCCAGGGTTTCTGGGCGGAACACACTCGGAAATCGCCTCTCACAATCAGGTCGACACCTCTACTTTTGCACAGGCCCACTACTTCATCTTTCCCGTCTGGGCCATTCTAGAGCTGTTGGTCGACTATGTCTGCGTCGAACACAGCGGCTTCGATGTCGCCTACATCACCGAGGTGGACCCCCTCTGGAACAACGATATGCTGGCCTTTACGATCAATCCGGAGGCGCTTCTGTTTGCCAATCCCATTTCTCAGATGTCTTGCATCGCCGACAGCGTTGCGGCCAATGCCGGGCTCCCGTTGAGCGCTCTTTTCTGGTGTATGGGTTCCTGGGGTAGCGCCTATCCCTTGACGGGCCATGTAAACGACGATGCGTACGTTCAGGCGAACGCGGCGATCGCGGCTCGGCTGATTTATAAACTCTCCCGGGAGCTTCTGGTCTGCGACACCGGCGTCAACCTTTGTTCCTGCGTCCCAACTCCGATTTGGGTGAAGCAGAACTACCGGATCCAGATTGCCCATCCGGTCCGTGATTTCACCTGTCATCCCATCGGCCGATCGAGCATGATTTGGGGAGGCAGGAAAAACCCTCCTTTTTCGGCCGGAGGGAATTCGAGCGACAACTTCCTTTGGATTATTTTCAGAAAGCGGGTGTGCTGTGCGGGATAAGTCGACGAACGAAACACTAAAAAAAGGACGGGCATCTCGATGCAAAACAAGAACGGCCGTTTTCGTCATTTTTATCTCCATCGTAATCGCCTTCGTCACGGTAAAGGGACACACCGCCTCCGGCAAAAAGAAGGCGGCCGTCCAAAAGCCCACTCCCTGCCATTCATTGGAGAGGGTCGAATCGGAAGCGATATACCTGACGACCCAACCCTCCCCTTGCCCCGACGGAGCGAATCCGATTCCGGTTGAAATCGACGCATCGACTAAGAAGGTCCGCGTCTTCGTCGACGGCGCCTTCTGGCGGGAGCAGCAAATTGTCGATTTAAATTTAATTCAGGACTCGCTTGAGAAGAGTAAGGCGATGGAGAAGACAATCCGGATTCCGGAGGGCGCCGCCAATCAAAAGGGGAGTACCTCGGCCGAGGCAGCCGCCCGTCAGTTTGCCTCTGATGAGTTTCAGGGAAAGATCCAGAAAGAAACGGAGCGAATCAAGAGGGATCTATTCCAGGTCGCTGGAAGAGACAAGAACGTCGATCACCAGGGGAGCGGAGCACCTTCGGATCAAACGGAGATTGCCCTAAAGACCGGATCGCTCTCCTCTTCAGAGAGACTCTACGTCTTTGTCTCCTCCTCCATGCCGCTTGCGACGCTGCGCAACTACGCGGCCGATATCGCTAGGCTCTCGGACGGAAATGTGACCATGGTGATGAGGGGATTCGTAGGCGGCATGCAATACGCCCAACCGACATTAAAACTCGTCTCGGATGTCATTGTAAAAGACTCCGCCTGCAAGAAAACGGAGAAGCAGTGCGACGCCTATAACGTCAATTTTATTGTGGATCCGTTGCTCTTTCGGATGTATCAGATTCGCCAGGTTCCAGCGGTTGTCTATGTCCCTTCGTACCGCTCCGAAGAACCGGGGGGCAGCGAAGGCCTCGGCGAGGCGCCCAAATATTACGCGCTCTATGGAGACGCCTCGCTTGCTTATGTCGTTGAACGGATTCAAAAGGAGACCAAGAGTCTCTCCTTAAAAAGAATTTTGGCAAAACTTCAACAATAAAGAACACAAAAAGGTTCTAAACAAGAGGTGGTCAATGGAAGAAACGGCAAAAGTTTACTCTCACCGCGCCTGGATTCAGGCGACGGTCATTTCGTTGGTGATGTCGGCGATCTCGCTTTTCGTCTATGACCATTTTTATGCTCCAAAGATCGTCGCCCTCGACATGAAGGGCTATATGGCGGAGCAGAGAACGCTCTACCTCTCAGGGAAAATCGATGACGCGATCTTAAAGAAGAACCTGGATAATCTTCAGCTAAAGATTGCCGGAATGCCGAAGAACAAAACCATCATCATGGGAGATGTCATTGTTAGCCAAACAGAAACCCTCAACCCTTAGCTTGACGGTGTTTTTGACTGCGTTGCTCCTGACTTCCGCATCGATCCCCGAAAGGATCACGGTGACGATTTCTCCTTCATTGAAGAATCGAATCTACATTCTGGATCGAGCCCCCTCCAAAGAGCAAATGGGCAATGGCGCCTTCGTGCTATTTGAATTGCACTCGAAATATTTAGAAGGCGCAAAAACCAACAAGGTCTTAAAACAGGTCGCGTGCTCCGGAGGAGACACCCTCAGCGTCCGGGAAAAATATTACTACTGTAACGAAACCTATTTGGGTCAGGCAAAAGATTACTCCCTAAAAGGGGAAACCCTCCAAAACTTTCAGTTCGAGGGACGAGTGCCAGAAGACAGTTTGTTTGTTTTTTCTAATCATATCGATAGTTTTGATTCCAGATATTTCGGATTTGTGAGGAAAACAAATGTTATTGCGATCGCTCATCCTATTTTTTAGCGCGTTACTCGTAACAGCTCTCGGGCACGCCGCGGAGTTTCCCAAAGAAGCACAGGCGGGAATCGAGCCAAAACATGGCTGGTGGTGGTACGAGAAGGAGCCCGAAAAGAAAGAGGAGAAGAAGGAGACGGAGAAGGCGCCCAATCCGGCGCCATCTCTTTCCAGCCATTCACCCGAAGAGCTCTGGAACATGCATCCGGACGAGTTTCAGGCCCTCCTGATCTCTATCCAGAAACAAGCGGTAAGGGCCCCGACGATTGAGAATGTAAAGGAGTACTACGCCATCCAAGACATTGCCCGGCGGAAGGCGCTTGCCTTTGCCAATGTCGCGGCGCTGGTGGTTCAAAAATATCCGGAGCTTTCTCTGGAGGGAGACTTCCCGAATGCGCTCCCCGGGAAGGCGGCAAAAGTAAGGCAGCAGACGGCCGAGGTCAGTCAAAAGATCGATCAATCGAAAGGAGACTTTGCGCTCCTCTATTTTTATTCTCCCACATGCCACTTCTGCGCGGAGCAAAACGAAATATTGGGATACTTTTTGGAAAAATACCGCGGCTGGCAGATCCGAAAGATCGATATCAGCCGAAACGCCGAACTTGCGGAGGAGTTTAAGGTCCGGGCCGTTCCCTTCCTGATGCTGATTCACAAGAACAGCAAGGATTTCATGCCGGTTTCGATCGGGGTCGTCGCGCTGACAGACATGGAAGAGCGCCTCTATCGGGGAATTCGTGTTCTCGGCAAAGAGATCACCCCCGAAGAATTCTCGATGTATGAATTCCAGCGCGGCGGAGGGTTCGATCCCTCAGAACCGCTCAGAGTCAAGGAGGGGAGCCGATAATGGAACCGACCCATCCCGAGATCGAAAACAGTCTTCTGAAAAAGGCCTTATGGCTCACACCGGAATTTGCCTTCAGGAAAATCGAGGTATTCGATCGGGTCCTATTCGAGAAAATGAAGGAGTTCGCTTTTGAGGAATCGTGGCAGCCGAATCAAAGCATCAACATCTCTGACGTCGTCGGAACAACGGACCTCAGCTACGAAGGTAAGACTTGGATGGAGTTGCTCCGGTCCGGCGGCCGAATGCCCGAAAATCTCTCTCTGGCTGAAACGAACCCGGATTACTACCATGGCGTTAAAAAGAAAGCGCCGAAGATGTCGTACATTAAAACGGACGGCAAGCTTTATATCGAAAAAGATGGACATCATCGCAGCTGTATCGCAAAATTTCTCTTTTATTTCGCAATCAGGACTCATCTCCATGGCGTGGAACTCCGGGAGTATCAGATCGCGAAAGATATCTATCGAAGGTACTCGGGGATCAGGGATCTTCTGATAGAAAAGGGATTGGCTCACATCCGAATCAGCCCGGATCGAAAGATTCTCGGAACGGATGAGACGGTGGAGGGAATCAAACAGATTTTTGATGTCGGCCTTCTGGTCATCAACGATCGTTCTTCCGAGGTCGTCCGTCTGGATTCGAATTCGTCGCTCCTCTTTTTAGAGATCGTCCATAGACTGGGTCGGCTCAACAAATATTGGATCGGGGGAAGGCTGGGACGGGTTTTACGACGTTAGGCCTCAAAGGAGGAGAGACATGTTCAAGAAATTCATCATCGCGCTATTTATTTTAACCATTCCGATCCAAAGCTATGCAGGCTGGGTCGACGACTGGATCAACCAGAAGACAGAGACCGCCCCAGGATATTTCGAGGGCCAAAAGAGGGGGTATTTCAATGGCGGCAGTTTCTCCGCACGGTGGTTTAATAGCAACGATTATGTCGCAAGCCTCAACCCGCCGCGGGTTAAGACCGGCTGCGGGGGGATCGACGTTTTCGGAGGGGCCATATCGTTCCTTGATTTTGACCGGCTCGTGCAGAAACTTCAGGCGATGCTCACAAATGCGCCGGCCGTCGCCTTCGATCTTGCATTCAATACCCTCTGCGAGCCGTGCGCCAAATCGATCAAATCGTTCGAGGCGATCACCGATACCCTTAATCAGCTTCAATTCAACGACTGCCAGGCCTCCAAGGTGTTGGTAGCCAAAACGTTCGAAGGATTCGGCCAGGACAATGCGGAGATCCGAGCGATGGCCGAAAGCGATTATTCCCTCAACCGCGGACTACAGACCTTGCGGGCAAAGCTGACGGACACCTGGAAGAGCAACAACAATCAGCAGACGGTCCACGATAGTGACCAGATCGCCGGCTGCCCCACCGGACTCAAGGAGATCTTTGCCACGCCGGGAAAGACGGTGCTTCAAGCGATCGCTGAAAAAAAGGGATATCCCCCGGCCTACATCGATCTTGCCCGGGGATTTACCGGGGATATTGGGATCACGCAGTTGACCTCCGCCAACGGATTTACCCAGATCGAGCCGATCCTTATTCCCCCCTGTGAGCAGAACAAATCAGAAGCGATCGACAACTTCTTCACGGGGCAAGCGTATCTTCGGCCGGCCGACGGAAGCGGCTGCCAGCTGATCACGGATGCGAACGCCAACCTCAATCAGTGGGCAGGAAGCAAGCTTCAGGGGATCGCAACGAAAATGCAGCTGAGCCAAAACCTCAGCGCTGATGAAGAAGGCTTTATCAATACCCTCCCGCTTCCAGCCTACTCCGCCCTAAGAGTCGCGGTGATCTCCAATCAGCCGGGGAGCACGATCGCGATTCTCTCGAACATCACCGCCCGCGCGTACGCCTTTTCCATGATGTCCGATCTCTATCATGTGGCTCTGCAGAGTCTCTATACTGCGCAGTCGGTATTGGCGGCCCAAGGACAGACGGGGCAATCGGATTGCCAAATCGATTTGATGGCGCCGGCAATCGCACAGACGCAGAAGCTGGCGGTGCACATCCATACCTCGGTGGAAGCAATTCAGCGATCGTATGCGGCGATGGCCGGAGAAATCACGACGATCATGGAATTGTCGGCGAGGCTCGAGCAGTTCAACGAAGTTTCTCGCGCTTCGCTCTCCCAAGTTTTCAGGCCCTCTTTGGCCAGCCGCGCCATGGGGAGATAAGAGATGCTCCGACCCCGAACGGCGAAAATTCTTGCTCTCTCTCTTTTACTCCTCATCGTGGCGGAAGCCCCTGCTCATGCGCTCACGATGGAGTATTACACCTATAACGGGTTTAACGCGGTGGTCAGCGCGTTTACCAAGATTGCGCTGATCTTTAGCGACGCCGATTATAAAGGCCTCTTCTTTACCGTTGTCGTACTTGGAATTCTTCTGGGAGGGATGGCGGTCTATTTCATGGCTTTCTCGGGCGTCCGGCTCTCGCCTCTTGCTTGGACCTGGCCGGTCGGCATGGGGATTACGATTTATTTGGCGTTGGTCGTTCCCAAAGGAGATCTGAACATTTACGACCCTGTGAAAAACCAGTTTCAGGTTGTCGGCGGGATCCCGGACGGCCTCGTATTAGTGGTCGGTACGCTCAACATGATCGAGCGAGGTTTGGTCGATATCGTGTCGACCGCGGCCGATCCGGTGGGCTATCAGCAGCAGGCGGGGGGCATCGGCTTCGATATGCTTCTAAACGTCCACTCCAAGGGAATCCTTCTCTCGGACCAGTATATTCATCTGTCGCTCAAAAAATACATCGAAGACTGTCTTTATTTTGAGCTCGCGCGGCCTGGAACAACGCTCAGCATCAACGCATTGGCGAATAATACCGACTTCCTCCCGTTATTTCGGAAGGCGGCCAGTCCGGCGATCTACACAACTTTCTACCAGGACGCGAAACCGGAAGGACAGACCCTGAAGTGCGCTGACGCCATGCCGGCGATCGAGGCGAAAATCACCAATCCCACTCAATTCGACAAAACCTCCCAGGCGCGATGCTCAGACGCGGGCTTCGATCCCTCCATTCCCTCTGAATATAATCAGTGTAGAACGATGTTGGGAAACCTGGTCAGCTGGTTCGAGGGGGCCGCATTCGACACGACACAAATTTACCGTCAACAGGCCATGGCGGAAGCGCTCTCCACGGTGGCGCAATCAGCCAGCCCGGATACGGCGATCGCCGTCCTGGCGGGGAGGGACACCGGAACCTCGCTCCTTTCCACGGCGGTCGTCGCCAACCAATGGATTCCGATCATTCGCGCGGTCACCACGGCGATCGCGATCGGCTTGCTCCCCTTCTTGGTCGTCTTCATCCCTACGCCGCTATTTGGCAAGGCCGTGACTTTGATCGCAGGATTTTTCATCTGGTTGACGGCTTGGGGGGTCACTGACGCCATTGCCCATCAATTTGCAATGGACTTTGCCGTGAAGGCCTTTTCCGAGGTCCGCCAATATCAGCTCGGGCTGACGGCAATTTCTACTTTTGGGACCGCCTCGCTAAAGACGCTCGCGGCATTCGGGGCCATCCGCTGGTCCGGATTGATGCTCGCCACGGTCATCACCACCATGCTCGTTCGGTTCGGGGGACACTCACTCGGTATGCTCGCGGAAGGGATCACCAGCTCTCCCCAGCATGCGGCCCAGGCAGCCGGAAGAGTGGCGACTCCCGAAGGCGCGGCCGGTCTCATCAGCTCTCTTGAGAATTCTCCACCCGTCATGTCCAACGCGTATCGGTGGGATTTTGGGCAAAGGACTCACGCCAAGGCAAACACGATGTCCAAAGGCGTCGGAGAAGGATTGGGACTGCAGGATATGGATTCGTCGTTCGATGTCGGTGTGGTCCAAGGGCAATCTTCGCGCGGTAGCGCAGCCGGAACAAAGCACTTTGCATCCGATGTCGCCGAAGGGAACGTCGTCGCAGCGAGCGAGCAATCACAGCATTTTAGACAGAGCTCGCTATACGGAGAATCAAAGGGACGGTTTGACCAGGCCCACCAGATCTTTGGAATTCAGACACCCTCTGAGGCCGCGGAGTTCGGATCCACCGGACATTTGATTACGCCGGATATGGCCGAGGCCGCTTCCAAGCAAGGCTATAAGGGGATCATCCCGGGAATGCGGCTCACAGACATCGGATCGGATCCGAAGACCGGACGGGCTGCCTCGATGTCGTTTTCAGGTCCGGTCACGGAAGGAAACATCGATGTCGTGAGAGAAGTTTCATCGAATGCCGGACACAATCAGGCGACTTCGATGATCAAGCCGGGGATGATGGCGAGTTACGCCATCGATCCTTCTAGCGGGAAAGGGACGTTTAACGCGTCCGACACGACGTCGGTTAAAAGTGAGGACTTCGCCGAGAAGACCTTCCGAGATGGAAAGGGGCTTACGGTAGACACGCCGTACGGGAGTTATAAGCTCAGTTCAGGAAAGGTTCAGCAGGTCGGCGGCCAAGTCTATATCAATGGCACCTCCGAAGACGGAAAAAAGATTTCGCTTGAGGGATCCTTACGGGACGCTTATCGTGTCATCCCCGGACGGAAAACCGCCGCCGACGGGACATCGCATTATAGCGCTGATTCCGATTCGGCCATGTATGAGCTTCAGATGAAACCGGTCGATCACGGCGGAGATGGAGCTTTAAGATCAAGCGTGGTTAAGGATCGGAATGGGGATATCACAGGCGTTGGATTAAACCTTTCAAAGGCAAATATCGAAGGAGGAGTGCAAGGCTATGAAACGCTCAATTCATGGCAGCTCAAAGGCCTCGCAAAGACGCTCCGATCCGAGGGTGTTTCCAACCAAGCTGTGAATACATTGGAGTACCTTGGGGACAACGGCCGATCGGCCATGGTGCAGTACAGCTATCCTACGCAAGGCGGGGAGATGGGGCAATTGTCGGTGACCAACGAAAAAAGTGGACGGACAATGGATTTTTCAATGAGCCAGAGCGGATGGGAATCGGTTACGAAGGCGCACAGTAGCAGCCTCAGCGGGTCACGGAATACCTCTGAAGATATCAATAAGAACACGATCGATCACGGGACCTCCTTCGGCTCGATGATGCAGATGGCTTTAAGAAAAGATCCCGCCCTCGCCTCTATGATCTCGGATCATACGATGAACAAATATAATCCCGGTCGATTCGAAGCCAATGTCGCCGAAACCGCAAAGGATTTAGCAAACGATGTGGGCGGTTTCATTTCAAGACAAGGACTCCATGCTGGATATATGGATGGCGAAGCCTCGGGCGGCATTAGGCTTGGCGGATCAGGAACCTCGATTGGGATAGGAACATCCTCTCGCGAATCGGAAACAGTAAATCTCTTATCATCAGAATATGATCGGGTTCTGCGGCAATCCGTGGGTGAAGCAAATGAGAAAGGACTGGGACCGAAGGAGACACAGAAGTATGTTGCGGATCAGGTGGGCGACCTCACGAAGCAGATTTATGACCAGGCAAGAACGTCTGCCCCACGCGACTACGGAGCGGACACACTCATCGGCGCCGCGGAACGGCTCACGAAGTAGGACCCTTATCATGCTTTTCTGGTTCGTACCCGACATCTCCAGGTAAAAGGCCGTGGTTATGTGGATTCAGCATATCGAGTGATCCGCGATGACGAAGTCTAGGGGGAGCTTCAAGCGTTTTACCGGTGAGGAAGCGATAGAGGGTCCCTAGAACGGTTATGAAAATTAGAATCGACAAAAAGGCATTCATTGTATCCGTTCCAGAATTAGATAAGTATTTCTCTCATTAAGGGTAGCAAGGGATCGTTCCAATGTCAATCTTGAAACCTCTACTACCGCAAAATGGAGTGATAACAGTTGTTATTACTCTGATTTCTTTAATTTTTTTCGAGCTCACGCTTCCAATGTCGAGTCACGGTTTCTGTTTTGAGGAAGCAGGCGCGCTTTATAAAATCTCGCCTCGATTATTGTGGACCATCGCCAAGGTGGAGTCTAATTTTAATCCAAAAGCAACGAATAAGAATCCCGATGGCAGCTACGATTTTGGGGTGATGCAAATAAACTCAGCGTGGGCGAAGGTCCTGGGACGAGACCAATGGGTCGCTCTTTCGGATCCGTGTCAGAACGTAAAAATCGGCGCGTGGGTGTTATCACAATGCATGAAGCGGTTCGGCTACTCATGGGAGGGGATTGGCTGTTACAACGCTTCGAGCGACGAGAAAAAGGTAGCGTACGCATGGAAGATCTTTCTCTCTCTCCCGAAAGGAGATACTCGATGAACCTTCTACCACAGCAATTAAGTCTTGTCCCGGCAAGAAAATATACTTTTCTCCTCTTTATTTTCTTGTTGGGTCCGGCCCTCGGCCTGTTTGGTTGTGGCTCAAGCTCGGGACCGCAGGAAGCGACGCCGGATTTTGTTCGGTTGGATCAATATAATATTGACACCTCCTCTGTGGCACTAGACAAGAGCTTCATCGTTAACTGGCATGCGGCGTTCTCCTCTCCGAGCTCCATCTACACATTTGAATGGCACGTGAGCCCTCAGTCATCGACGTCATCGGATACGACAGTCTTGACGCTCAACTGCGGCCCCGCAACTCAGCCATGTTCGAACACTGGCGAGGCCTTCTGTGACTACAAAAATAACGCCGGCGGGTTACCCTCTGTCATTTGTTCTCTTTCTGGAAAAGTCGTGGGACAAAAGATCATCCCAAGCCCAGGTAAATACGTCGCTACCGGACGAGCCTGCATATTCAATAGCAAGCTCGAAACAATCTGCGACGGCAAGGATGTTGATTTGACGTTTGATTGAAAAGAGAACTGATCCTGATGGAGGTAGTACGATGGATCGGATTTGCATCCGGAACGAGAAGGAGGAAACATTATGGGTACAACCATCATTGTCGGAATGGTTATCGTTATTGTCGCACTCATTGCATCACAGGGCTTTCGGATTATTCAACAGTCCGAAACGATGGTAATCGAGCGGCTAGGGACTTATAAGCGGACATTGAAAAGCGGGGTAAACTTCATCTCTCCGATGATTGAAAAAGCGCGCGAGATCGAATGGAAATATGTAAAAACGGACGGGGACGGGAAAACATTCATCCGAAAAGAAAGCATCAGCAGAATCGATCTAAGAGAAACCGTTTATGATTTCCCTCGGCAGAATGTCATAACAAAAGATAACGTCGTTATCGAGATCAACGCGATCCTGTATTTCCAAATTACCGATCCGGTAAAAGCCGTCTATTCGATTATAAATCTTCCGGATGCCATCGAGAAATTGTCTCAGACGACCCTAAGAAATGTCATCGGCGATATGGACCTCGATTCCACCCTCGCCTCCCGGGACAAGATCAATAGCAAGCTGAAGGAAATCCTCGATGGCGCCACAGAAAAATGGGGCGTCCAGGTCAATCGGGTGGAGCTGCAGGATATCCATCCGCCCCGTGACATCATCGGCGCCATGGAAAAACAGATGCGCGCAGAGCGAGACAAGCGCGCGGCCATACTGGATGCGGAGGGACTGAAGAAATCGAAAATCCTGGAATCGGAAGGGTTCAAAGAGTCTGAAATTAATAGGGCAGAGGGAGAAAAGAGAGCCAAGATTTTAATGGCAGAAGGAGAATCTGAGGCAAAAATAAAAGTGGCTCAAGCGGAGGCCGAGGCCTTCGTGAAAATCAAGGATGTCCTCGCAAATGATCCTGGGAATTATCTCATTGCACTTAGGTATATTGAGGCATTCAAGGGGATGGTTTCAGGAAATGAAAATAAGGTGGTCTATTTGCCTTACGAGGCCACAGGACTTTTAAGCTCTATCGGTGGGATTAAGGAATTGTTGATTAGAAATCAGAAAAATTCAAAATAATGAGGAGGCATGCAATGGCAGAGATTACAGAGACGAAAAAACGGACGTCGAGGAGGGGCAGGGGGGCGAGTCAACTTTCATTTGATGATTTCGATCCGCATGAGCAAGCATTACTGACGCTCACGGCCCGAGAGAAGGGTCTCTCGATTCCGGACTTGATGGCTGAGGCCATTCGAGAATATCTCAGCCAGAATGTGAAGATTCAAATCAACAAGAACGGTACGAAAACATGATATGAGCCCATAAGCAGACTCAAGTTTTTGCGAGTTTACTCATTCAGGCTCACCGTTTGACGAAGGTTCATTGGATTGCCTAACCGTTGTTGAGTACTTCACTCTTGCTAACGCAGATTTTCATGTCATATCCAGGGAAGGGAGAGGTCTTTCCCTCACAACGGAAGAGACCAACGACGGAGTTGATAGAGCGAGAGCGTGCGGAGTTTCCAAAAAAAAGGCTCGCTGGTGGAACGACTAAAAATGGATACTCTCATCAGAAACCATTCACAACCTCAGTCTCTAAAACGCCTCTATACGATCTCGGAAGCCGCCATCTATCTTGGCCGTTCGATCTGGAGCGTCAGAGAATTGATCTGGAAAGGAGAGCTTCCCTCCATCAAGGTCGGCCGTCGGGTACACCTGGATATAAAGGATCTTGATGGCTTTATTGAGCAACATAAGGTGCGCGAAATCTTGTAACATTCTGATACTTGTGTTAACATCGCGCCAGACGGGTCAGTACCTGGATGGGTGTGCTATGGGGAGTATTTACAAGAGAGGGAAAATCCATTGGATCAAATACTACCGGAATGGGAAACCCTGTTTTGAAAGCACACATTCAGACAAGAAATCTATAGCCAAACGGATGCTGAAACTCCGGGAGGGACGGGTTGCTGAAGGGCGGCTCCCGGAAGGGCGGATTCTAAAAACCCGAATTGATGACCTTGTGGATCTTTATCTGAAGGATTATGAAATCAATGATCGCAAATCGGTGGTCCGGGCTCGCCAATTCGCTGCATTGATAAAAGCGCGCTTCGGAGGGATGCGGGCCGCTCATATAACGACCGAGCAGGTTATGGATTATCGGGCCAAGCGGAGGACAGAGGGTGTTAAAGACAGCACCATCAATCGAGAGCTTGCGGCCCTCCGACGGATGTTCCGTTTGGGGCAAAAGCACACGCCTACCCTGGTCGGCCAGATCCCCAATATCGAGCTTGTAAGAGAAAATAATGTCCGCAAGGGATTCTTCGAGTTGGAAGAGTTTTACGCTTTGCGAGGCGCGCTGCCCGATCACCTGAAGGTGGCGGCAACGATCGCTTATTTTACTGGGATGCGTCAGGGAGAAATCTTGAACCTCCGGTGGGATCATATCGATTGGGACTTGGGGACGATACGCTTGGACCCCGGTACTACCAAAAATGGCGAGGGTCGGCTGTTACCGATGATGCCTGATGTTCGAGAGACGCTTGAGGCGTGGCGGTTGAACACCCTGAAAGACTGGCCAGGGTGTCCTTGGATTTGTCATTACCAGGGCGAGAGGTTCAGCCGGATCTACAGGGCTTGGAGAACCGCCTGCAAGCGGGTTGGGCTGGAAGGGCGATTGTTCCATGACCTTCGCCGCTCGGCGATTCGCAACCTCGTTCGGGCAGGGGTGCCCCAGGCTGTCGCGAAGAAGATCTCAGGGCATAAGACTGATTCTGTGTTCAACAGGTATAATATCGTATCTCAAGGGGATCTCCTAGAAGCGACGAAGCAGATTTCAAAATACATTCATGAGAAACGAAATTTGATCAAAAATGGTTACAATTTGGTTACAATCCTCCATCCCAAAGATCAACTTAAATCACAAGTTATTGAAAAATAACAAAGCCCCCGTAGCTCAGGTGGATAGAGCAGCGGTTTCCTAAACCGAAATAAAGCTCTTCCAACGATCATCATAAATACTTGTAAAACGAATAAAGTT